>CAJFOF010000066.1 GCA_904395885.1 uncultured Lachnospiraceae bacterium | reverse complement strand
TGCCATCCAAAAAGGACTGGACTATGTCAACTCTCACTCTGCCGAAGAGATCGCTCAGGTCATCCAACCTCAGTTTAAAGAGACCGATCTGGACAGCCTGACCACCATCGTCAGCCGCTACAAGGAACAGGACACATGGAAAGCAGATACTGTATTTGAAGAAGACAGTTTCGACCTCCTGCAGAACATCCTGGAAGATTCCGGCGAACTCCCAGCCCGGGTTCCTTACAGTGATCTGGTAACAGTCGAATTTTCAAAAAAGGCGGCTCAGTAAGAGCCGCCCAAAATCAGGCACGATCGTAAATCTCCTGAAGAAACTTTACATCGCTGTGATACCGTTCTTTCCTGGAATTTTCCAGAAGCATGGTGATGTGAGGTTTCTTCTCTTTTAACAGCTTCATAAGAGGCTCATAATGGAACAGCCCTTCCCCTACATATCGGAATATCTGATCCTGTCCCTCAAAAACAAAATCTTTCATATGAAGCATTGTAATTTTATCCCCGTAATAGTCAAAAGCTTTGCTGATCACCTCTTCCTGGCAATCCACTTCCTCAGGATGAATCAGATTGACAGAATCGAGAATCACCTCAACGTTTGGAGAATCAATGTCCTCCAGAAAGCGCTTCATCATAGCCGGGCTGTAGAGAGTGTGGTTGAAGACGCCTTCCACGCCTACTGTTACCCCTAATTTTTCTGCTGCTGAAACAATCTCTCGCATGCTCTTTAAGAGAAGCTGGTAAGCTGTCTCCGTAAAGGTCTCCGGCACAACTTTCATATTCGGGTCCAGCCGGCCGGTCTCTGTGCCAACCATATCCGCACCGATTATTTTCGCATATTTTAAGTGTTCGATAAATTTTGCCACTTCTGCCTGCCGTTTTGATTCAATTGGATTAATTGGATTGATGTAACACCCCAGAACGGCTACATGAATTCCATTTTGGTCCAGTTTTTTTCTGATGTAATGGGCAAATCCAGAACTGTAATGGCCAACAGAAAAATCGTAATCTGAAATGGACTTTCCAAATGCTAACTGAATCTGATCGATTCCGTTAGCTTTAACCTCCTCAAATAATGGCTCCATAGGCATTTTAGGACAAATATCATGACATCTCATGCCAAAACTCAGCATTTCCATAGCCCCCTATCTTCAAAAATCCAGTAAATTCAGCCTGATCTCTTCGCTGAACTTCCTGCCCACTTCTCCGTCCAAAATCTGAATAAAAAGCTCTCCGGTTGCTCCGATCACAGCCTCATTCACATGGCCCCCGTGAATCTCACCGGTGTGGCCATTGGCAATCACCGCATGAATGTGGAGATATGGCTGACCATCCTGTCTCGTAATATTACCGGTCAGGGAAGCAATCTCATAGATTCCCTCATAAGTTTCCTTATAATAGACCTTTTCATTCGTATCGAAAACGCCTAACACTGCCTTCTTTACCGCTCCCAGCCCAGTCACGCTGGCAAGGCGGATCTCTTCTTTTCTGCACAACTGTGTCAGGCAGTCTAATATCTCTTCATCCCGGTCTACTCTCAGAACAATCCCCGTCCCGAATCTCTGATACCTCATCTGTCTCCCCCTCTGCTTCTCTAAATCATATAGAATAAAAAGGGTCAGGCAGATTCTTTCCGCCTGACCTGATTTCATATCTTTTTAAACGTCTATGCTGTAGTTAGGCGCTTCCTTGGTAATGTGAATATCATGTGGATGGCTCTCTTTCAATGCCGCCGCAGAAATCTTCATAAATCTTCCTGTTTCCTGAAGTGTCTTGATATCTTTTGCACCGCAGTAGCCCATGCCGGATCTCAGGCCTCCCAGCAACTGGAACACGGTGTCCTCCACCAGGCCCTTGTACGCCACACGGCCTTCCACGCCTTCAGGAACCAGCTTCTTGGCGTCGCTCTGGAAATAGCGGTCCTTACTTCCGTTCTCCATAGCGGAGATAGAACCCATCCCCCGGTATACCTTATATTTCCGGCCCTGGAACAGTTCAAACTCTCCCGGACTCTCATCGCAGCCTGCAAACATGCTTCCCATCATGCAGACGCTTCCTCCGGCGGCGATCGCCTTGACAACATCTCCCGAATATTTGATACCGCCGTCTGCAATAATCGGAATCCCGTATTCTTTCGCCACAGCATAACAATCCATAACAGCGGTGATCTGCGGAACGCCGATACCGGCGATCACACGGGTAGTACAGATAGAACCCGGTCCGATTCCCACCTTGACAGCATCAACGCCTGCCTCAATCAGCGCTCTGGTAGCTTCTCCCGTCGCCACATTTCCGGCTATAACCGGAAGATCCGGGAATGCTTCCTTCAACATCTTGACACAGCGGATTACATTGGCAGAATGTCCGTGAGCGGAATCCAGCACGACAACGTCCACATGCGCTTTAACCAGAGCCTCAGCCCTCTCCAGCACATTTGCCGTGATGCCCAGAGCCGCCCCACACAGCAGACGTCCCTGAGAATCCTTTGCAGACAGAGGATATTTGATCTGCTTCTCAATGTCCTTAATCGTGATCAAACCTTTTAAATTAAAGTCTTTGTCCACGATAGGAAGCTTCTCCACCCTGGCCTTGGCAAGGATCTTCTTTGCCTCCATCATCGTGATGCCTTCCTGAGCAGTCACAAGGTTCTTGGATGTCATGCATTCTTTTATCTTTTTGGAAAAGTCTTCTTCAAATTTCAGATCCCGGTTGGTAATGATTCCTACCAGTTTCTTTCCTTCCGTAATCGGTACGCCGGAAATCCGGAACTTAGCCATAAGCTCATCAGCGTCCCTAAGGGTATGTTCAGGTGAAAGATAGAATGGGTCGGTGATAACACCGTTTTCTGAACGCTTTACTTTGTCTACTTCATCCGCCTGCGCCTCGATTGACATATTCTTATGAATGATTCCGATACCACCCTGTCTGGCCATGGCAATTGCCATCCTGTGTTCTGTAACGGTATCCATCCCCGCGCTCATCAGAGGGATGTTCAGCTTAATCGTTTTTGTAAGATAAGTGGTCAGATCCACCTGGTTGGGAATCACTTCTGAATAAGCCGGAACCAACAGCACATCATCAAAGGTAATGCCTTCACCAATTATTGTACCCATTCTAAATTCCTCGCTTTCTCATAGATTTTCTCCTCTTATCAGAGGGTTATTAGTATAAGATATTAGCAAATTTTCCCTTTTTTGTCAAACGAAAGCCCCAGCAATATTCATACTATTTACTTATAATAATCTATCATTTTATTGATAGTTTATTCCGCTAACAAATTACAGCACTACCTTTCTCGGCGTAGTATTGCGTATGCACTGAAGCAATCTGTCGTTCGGCTCAATAATCACTTTCATTCTCTGCTGTCCCGACTGATAAATAAAGGCGTATTTCTTGGCATCTGCCCTTCCTGATGAACAGTCAATCACCTTCACACCTGTCCCCTCATAGTCCTTTAACACATAGGAATCCAGCGGAGCCAACATCAGAAGGCTGTCCTTATCGCATTCCAGCATCTTTTTTCTCTTATTGCGGTTCAATATCTTATCAATAGAGAGCTGGCCGTCTATATAAAGATACTCAAATTCAATATTTAAATTCAGCAGAACAAAATAGGAGAGCGCGCAGACTGCCAGCAGAACCAGGATTCCGATATAAGTAGTCAGGGCCATAAACAAAGCAACCGCAAACAGGATTCCCAAAAGAACCTTTACTGCAATGGCATAGGGCGGCGTCTTCCGTTTCACTAAGTGTTCTACATATGCATCTTGTATCATTGTTCATTTCTCCTTTAGAATAAATTTTCTATTTTGTTTAACATGATACTATTATTCTGTTAAACAAAAAGGCTCCCCCCATCTAAGATGCGGGAAGCCTTTCCTTCTATAGGCATTGTCCGTCCTGTTCCTTCACAGTAAACAGATGTGCCGCCTCATGGCGGCGGCACCACCATAATCAATTACATCATTCCGCCCATTCCCGCTCCAGCAGGCACTGCCGGGGTTTCTTCCTTAATATTAGCAACTACTGACTCAGTTGTCAATAAGGTGGACGCTACACTGGTTGCATTCTGCAGAGCACTTCTGGTAACTTTTGCAGGATCCAGAATACCAGCCTGAATCATGTCAACGTATTCTTCTTTGTATGCATCAAAGCCTGTGCCCACCGGAGACTCTTTTACTTTATTAATAATTACAGAGCCTTCCAGCCCAGCATTGGCTACAATGTGGTATAACGGAGCTTCCAGAGCCTTTAAGATCAGTTTTGCACCGGTTCTCTCGTCGCCTTCCATGTCTTTTAACATCGGCTTCACTGCTTCTGCTGCGTGTACGTATGCAGAGCCGCCGCCTGCGATAATGCCTTCCTCAACAGCCGCTTTTGTAGCTGCCAGAGCATCCTCCATACGCAGTTTTGCTTCTTTCATTTCAGTCTCAGTTGCTGCACCTACCCGGATAACTGCTACGCCGCCTGCCAGCTTAGCCAGTCTCTCCTGCAATTTCTCTCTGTCGAAATCAGAAGTCGTTTCCTCAATCTGAGCACGAATCTGAGCAACTCTGGCGGAGATATCATTCTTATCGCCGCATCCGTCTACGATGATCGTATTTTCTTTCTGTACCTTAACCGATTTTGCACGGCCTAATTGATCCATCGTAACTTCCTTTAAGTCTAAGCCCAACTCATCAGAAATCACCTGGCCGCCAGTCAGGATTGCGATATCCTTTAACATCTCTTTCCTTCTGTCGCCGTAGCCTGGAGCCTTAACAGCTACTACGTTGAAAGTGCCGCGCAGCTTGTTGACGATCAGAGTGGTCAGTGCCTCGCCCTCTACATCCTCAGCGATGATCAGAAGCTTTGCGCCGGTCTTAACGATCTGCTCCAGCAGAGGCAGGATCTCCTGGATATTGGAAATCTTCTTGTCTGTAATCAGAATGTACGGATCATCCAGATTTGCTTCCATCTTATCCATATCAGTACACATATAAGCGGATACATAGCCGCGGTCAAACTGCATACCTTCTACCAGATCCAGCTCCGTCTTCATAGTCTTGGACTCTTCGATGGTAATGACACCGTCCTTGGAAACCTTCTCCATTGCATCAGCTACCAGTTCACCTACAGAATCATCGGAAGCAGAAATTGCTGCAACTCTTGCGATCTGAGCTTTGCCTTCGATGGGTTTGCTCATCTTTGCGATCTCTTCCACAACCGCCTCAGTAGCTTTCTTCATGCCCTTTCTCAAAACAATAGGATTGGCACCTGCCGCCAGGTTCTTCATGCCTTCATTGATCATTGCCTGAGCCAGAACCGTCGCGGTAGTGGTGCCATCGCCTGCAACGTCGTTGGTCTTGGTAGCAACCTCTTTTACAAGCTGTGCACCCATGTTTTCAAACGCATCTGCCAGCTCAATCTCTTTTGCAATGGTAACACCGTCATTTGTGATCAGCGGGGCGCCGAAAGACTTATCCAGAACAACGTTGCGTCCTTTCGGTCCCAGAGTAACACGAACAGTATCTGCCAACTGATTTACGCCAGATTCCAGTGCTTTTCTGGCCTCTACACCAAATTTAATTTCCTTTGCCATGGTTCATCAACCTCCAATAATCATCTTTTTTTCAGCGAGGACTCTTGCCCCGATTCTAAATTTACTCGATCACTGCCAGAATGTCGTTCTGCTTTACAATCACATACTTCTCTTCATCAACTTCTACGTCAGTTCCGGAATACTTGGAATAGATTACCTTATCACCCGGCTTTACCTGCATGGTGATCTCTTTTCCGTCTACTACTCCGCCAGGCCCTACTGCAATCACTTCAGCCTGCTGAGGTTTCTCTTTTGCCTGTCCCGGAAGAACAATACCAGATTTGGTAGTCTCTTCTGCAACCAACTGCTTTAAAACAACTCTGTCAAATAATGGCACTAACTTCATAGTTAAAATCCTCCTTGCATCAGTCTGCTTTTTTACATATATTGTTGGAAATTATTGAATTTCTTTCCTTATCTGTTCACAAGTAATGTTATAGCACCCATTACTAGCACTGTCAAGTGTTGAGTGCTAATTTTTATTTTTTTTTTACAATTCCGGGCAAAAATTCAGACGGCGTACCCATAAAGTGATTCCAGATATCAGACCCGTTTCCATTTTTCCCTGATGGTATCGCCACACTGTTTCCGCCATATTAATTTATCATAAAATTTCCACAATTATACCTTTTCTTTTTTTTCAATCCGTATTACAATAATCCTAATAGCTGAAATCTTTAAAAACTGAAAGGAGCTGTGTGATATGTCCAAAAACAACATGGGGAAGGTGCTGGCTTTTTTAGCCGGAGCCGGCGCTGCAGCGGCCGCTATCGCTTACTTTGTCCGGTATAAGGCATTCAACAAAGAGCTGGAAAAAGATTTTCATGCTTTTGAAGATGAAGAACTGGATGATGGTGATGAGGAAGATCCTCTTGAAGATCTGAACAATCCGTCTCACCGTAACTACGTTTCCCTGTCTTCCAGCAAGGACGAATTCAAAGCCGCAGCAAAAGACGTGAAAGAATCCGTTGGCGCAGCCGCCAGCGCCGCTAAAGACGTTCTCAAAGATACTGCAGCAGTTTTAAAGGATACTGCCTATGAAGCTGCATCCGCTGCAAAAGATACCGCTCATCTGGCCAGCGCCACAGTAAAAGATACCCTTGATTCCTATAAGGATAAACAGGAAACTGTAGAACAGATGGCAGAGGAGGCCGCCAGCGAGATCGCCGATGCCGCTGACGCAATTTCTGACAAAATCGACAAGGCCCTCCACGAAGATCCCAAAGAAACTACCACAGTAGAAGAGATTACCGAGTAAACAGATTGGTCTGCTGATGCAGACACCAACAGGAAAGCCAGAGACGAAAAGCACAGAATCTGCCATCGTCTCTGGCTTGTTTACTGTCAAAATTTTTTCCAAGTTTCTGGGCAGAACAAAAGCAGCAGCGGGAAAAGCTCCAGCCTGCCAGCCAGCATATCAAAAACCATAACAAATTTGGAAAGCCCGGAATAGACAGAAAAGTTAGACATTGGGCCGACCAGTTCCAGTCCGGGGCCCACATTGTTGAGGGTAGTAGCTACCGCGGTAAAATTTGTAATCAGGTCCAGCCCATCCAGGGCCAATAATAGAACTGATCCTGTAAAAATCAAGAAGTACGTCATCATAAACACATTGGTAGATCGCACTACCTCATGCTCAATGCTTTTTCCATCCATTTTGATCTTTTTCACATTTTTGGGATGAAGGTACTGACCAATCTCCTTCTTCACAGTCTTTAGCAAAATGAGAATCCGAGATACCTTAATTCCTCCTCCTGTACTGCCGGCGCACGCCCCGATAAACATCAAAATCACCAGTATGGTCCGTGAAACTTCCGGCCACTGGTTAAAATCTGTGGTGGTATAGCCTGTCGTTGTAATAATGGAAGCCACCTGGAAAGCCGCATGGCGAAGCGTCTCTGCCAGGCTTCCGTACATATGGTAGATATTTACAGCGATAGCCAGAGTCGCCACCCCAATAATTGCCAGATAGCCCCTCACTTCTTCTATTTTAAAAGCCGCTTTGGCTTTTCCCAGCAAAATAAAATAATACGCGTTAAAATTGATTCCGAACAGGATCATGAAAATAGTAGTGACGATCTGGTGATAGGAAGAAAAGCTACCAACACTGTCATTTCTTATTCCAAAGCCCCCCGTTCCGGCTGTTCCGAACGTCAGGGTCAGCGCATCAAAAAGTGACATCTTTCCCAGCACCAGAAGAACCACCTGGATAATTGTCATTCCTATATAAATAGAATACAGTATTTTGGCCGTCGTCCGGACTTTAGGTACCAGCCTGCTAACAGAGGGTCCCGGACTTTCTGCCTTCATGATATTCATCGAAAAGCCGCCCGTCATCGGCAGGAGGATCAGCAAAAACACCAGAACGCCCATTCCTCCAATCCAATGGGTAAAGCTGCGCCAAAAAAGAATACTTCTGGGAAGCGATTCCACTTCCGGCAAAATGCTGGCCCCTGTGGTCGTAAAACCAGATACAGTTTCAAATAGTGCATCTATGGGATCAGAAATTGCTCCGCTGAACAGAAACGGAAGACTCCCCATCACGCTCAGAGCCACCCAACTAAGAGCCACCGATACACAACCCTCCCTGGCAAAAAACTCTCTCTTCGCCGGCCTCTTTATTTTCGCAAGCAAGCCGCAAATAATGCAGAGAGCAATCGCCGCCGCAAAATCCCAAAAAACATCTTCCCCGTAGATCACCGCTACCGCCGCGGAAGGAACCATCAGCGCCCCCTCCAGCATCAGGGTCCATCCCACAACAAACCTGATAACACCGTAATTCATATCTGGTACCTATTTCCTGAGGATATCGTTAATATCCTGAAGTCCTTTCCTTGTAGTAACAATAATCACCGTGTCTCCCACCTGTATTCTGTCATGGCCCCTGGGAATAATAATTTTTCCATGGTGATTGATGCAGCACACCAGTAAATCATTTTTTAAAGGAAGATCCATCAATGGCACATCCACCAGCGGCCCCTTTTCCCGTATATAGAACTCCAGGGCTTCCGCTTTATTATCCAAAATCTGGTACAAAGTCTCAACATTACTTCCGATAGAGTTCTGCATGGCGCGAACGTACTGGAGGATATAATCCGCTGTAATATACTTGGGATAAACCACGCTGCCCAGATCCAGTTTTTCAATAATGCTGTCAAAAGCGATCCGATTTACCTTAGTGACCAGCTTTGCAGAGGACTGTTCTTTTGCAAAGAGGGATAGAAAAATATTTTCTTCATCAATATTCGTCAGAGTAATCAGTGCTTCTGCTGACGGCAGTCCGGACTGCATCAGTAATTTTTTATCTGTACCGTCGCCATTGATAATTGAGGCCTCCGGCAGAAGTTCGCTGAGTTCCTCGCACCGCTCTTTATCTTTCTCCACAATCCTCACCTTTATTTTCATATACAAGAGCTGTTTTGCAAGGTAATATCCCAGTGTGCCCCCTCCCACAATCAAAGCATTTCTTACCTGGTGGGTCGCCAGACCAATTTTTTTAAAAAAAGCTGCCGAATTCTTGGGAGCGGCTACGATGGAGATCACGTCATTGTCCCTGAGCACAAAATCGCCCCGTGGAATCGCCACACCGTCTTCCCGCTGCACACCGCAGATCAGAATATCGCATTTAAAGCGTTCTGCCAGCTCCGATACAGCCAGACCGTCCATCTGAAATTCCGGTTTCAGCTTAAATTTCAACAGTTCTACCCGCCCTTTGGCAAAGGTATCGATCTGTATGGCGGAGGGGAATCTCAAAATTCTGGCGATTTCTGTTGCGGTGGCAAGCTCCGGGTTCAGGCTCATGGAAACCCCCAGACGCTCCCGGATAAAGCCGATCTCCTGACTGTAGATCGGGTTTCTCACTCTGGCAATAGTATGGCATTTGCTCACTTTCTTTGCGATCAGGCAGCACAGCAAGTTCAGTTCATCCGATCCGGTAACCGCAATCAGGATATCTGCAGTCCGAATCCCCGCCTCATCCTGAATCGAAATACTGGCACCGTTTCCTGCCAGATACATGGCGTCCACCTCTTCTGAAAATTCCTGCAGTTTCTGAGGCTGAGTATCTACCATTACAATATCATGCTGCTCTTCGCTAAGCTGCTGAGCCAGAGTTCTTCCCACCTTACCGCAGCCAATAATAATAATCTTCATAAATATCCTCCGTGTTAAGATTCTGTAATCATTCATTCTGATTTTGTATATTTTTCGTGAGGATTTGCTACATATTGCTATTATAACACTTCTTATTCATTTGAAAATAGGAAATCTCTCAATACCAAAAAGAACCGAAAAGAATCCGCTTTGCAGACTCTTTTCGGTTCCAATTTTCATTATTGTTTCAATCAAACGGCGATCAGATGCCGCCTATAACTCCCAATCTGTGTTCAGGAAGCAGACTCGGTTCCGTACACCTCAATCTGAGTCAAAGCCGGGAAAGGCGACGGATCATCTGCCTTGATCAGGTTCCCTAATTTGATCCAGGTGATACCTTTCCTGCCAATGGCAAAGCTATGACTTTCAATGCTCTTTTCCATCTTCACAATCTCTGTAGTGCCGTCAGAAAATGTCAGTGTAGCTTCCACCCACCAGTTGTCATGAGGAAAATCAGCGCGGGTATAAAGGACAATAGTATCAAAATCTACCGGACGGCCAAATTCCAGTGTCATCTCTGCATCATCCTGACGGTTGATTCCCCAGGATTCATAGGGCCAATTTCCATGGGACAGATTCGCCACAACCCCATCAATAGCGTTTCTCGCTGCAAAGACCGCCTCTCCTCTGGTTTCCACGTTGGCAGACGCATGGGGATAGCAGCCAGGATCACCGTGCTGGTCCATAACATTTTTTGCAAGGTTTCTGTAAGCAGAGATCTCAAACGTTTTGGCCGGTCTCAGGGTCAGGTAGTGACGTTCCCCGGTAAATGCCTTCGGATTGTAAGATGTCTTCTTCTCCTCAAAAGGAATATCAAACACAACCTCCTCTTTGGTTACAAAAACCAGGGCCTCATCCATCGTGTCATCGATCCTGACGACGTAAAACTTTTCCTTCTCCGGAAATGTGCAGATAATCTGGTCCCCTGGCTCATATTCACCTTCCCAGGCCAAAACAGTCTCTCCGTTAGACTGGGCTTCGGCCCTGGCCTTCATATTTCCTTCACGATCTTTTACAGAAAGTGCCGCTGTCATATAAACTTTCCTCCTGAATCTGATTTGCTGCAATAGTCCAGCCATGCAGAAACACATAGCTGGACTGCCGCGCTTTGCTTCTATTGTACACGAAATACGGGAAGGTGAAAAGATACGATTTTCTTATTTATTGTCATATTTTCATCACCAATAAACTTCCCAGTCTCTGTTCAGCCGTGTCAGAGCTTCCGTTGCTCGCCACACGTCCATTTCGCTAACTGAAAATTGTAAGATTTTATATTTCTTTTTTATTCCAATGTTGGTATAATAGCAGCGAATAAATTTCCCCTGAAAAGGCTTGAAAAACCTGCTCTATATCCTGGGCTTTCTGAGAAAATTGGCCTTATCATACAGACATCATAATATAATTTTACCATTACCAGGAGGTCACTTATCAAATGTTTACAGAATTTTCCCAAACTTACCAGGCCCCATTCCACCCTTACTGCCCCTACCCTGCGGCAAAAAACCGTCAGGCCTGGGAATCCCTTCCTGAGTCTTTGACAAAAGCTCTGATACAGAATGGCGAATCGTTTCTTCACTTCTCATATCCGGAACTTTCAGCCACTGATTATATGGATTTTACCAGGACTGGCAACCGGGAGCGTTACGAGAAACGCCTGTTTTCCAAAAGGATTGCTCTAAATCACCTTGTGCTCGCCGAGTGCGCCGAATATAAGGGCCGCTTCCTGGATGACATTGTAAACGGCATTTTTTCTATCTGCGGCGAAACTGGATGGCAGCTTCCCGCCCATAATTCCTACATACGGGATACGCCTCAGTTTTCTCTTCCGGACATTTCCCGACCTGTCGTCGATCTGTTTTCTGCCGAGACCGGTGCAATCCTTTCCACTGTTTTTTACCTTCTGCGGGATGTCCTGGATGATTTCAGCCCAGCTATTCGCACCGCAATCTGGCAAAATGTCGATCTTCGGATTTTTACACCGTATTTAAAAGAACATTTCTGGTGGATGGGAGATGGCAAAAGTCCTCTGAACAACTGGACATCCTGGTGCACGCAGAACGTCCTTCTGGCCGCTGCGTTCCTGAATCCCGATGCTCCTGCCGACAGCGGCGCCCGCATGACGGCTATTTTTCAGAAGGCCTGTCAGAGTCTTGACTATTTTCTCGATGGATATGGAAATGATGGCTGCTGTGACGAGGGAGCACAGTATTACCATCATGCCGGACTGACCCTCTTTAACGCCATGGAAGTGCTGAACGGATTGACCGGCGGCTTCTTTTCTCCGCTTTTTGAGCAAGAAAAGATCCGCAACATTGCATTGTACATCCAGCGCGTCCATATCCACGACCAGTATTACGTGAATTTTGCCGATTGTGCCCCTATCGCAGGAAGATGCAATGCCAGGGAATTCCTCTTCGGCAAACGGACCGGCCAGCCATCCCTTATGACCTTTGCTGCAAAGGACTACCGCCGCAGCGAAAATCCCCTTCTTATGGAGGAGCACAATCTTTTTTACCGCCTGCAGACTGTATTTGCACATCAGGAAATGATGGACTGGGACATTTCCCTTCCCGTCTCTTATGAAGATCTGTATTTCCCCAGCACCGGTCTGTTCATCGCTCGTGACAGCAGTCTGTTTTTAGCAGTAAAAGCCGGCGGCAACAATGACAGCCATAACCACAATGATACCGGAAGTTTTACGGTCTATAAGGGCGGCCTTCCATTTTTTATAGATGTAGGCGTAGAAACCTATACTCAAAAAACCTTTTCATCCAGGCGATATGAAATTTGGACCATGCAGTCCCGTTTCCACAATCTTCCATCCTTCGGCGATGAGTCCGGTATCACTGCCAGCGACGCTATTCCTGAAAATGTCGGCGGGGTTATCCAGAAAGCCGGGCCGCAGTTTAGAGCCACAGGGACCTCTGCCCATTTTGACGACAGCCTGTGCAGCATCTCTATGGACATCGCCCCCGCTTATGGCGATTCCAGGATCCACACCTATCAGAGAACGGCTTCTCTTTATAAGGAACCTGACAGCCGAATTACCGTCCATGATCTCTACGATGGAAGCATTTGCCCCGTCGTGCTGTCTCTTATGACCTATGAGCCACCCTGCATCGCATCCTTAAATGGGACAGAGGCTTTGATTACCGTGGGAAATCTGGGGACTTGCCGGATCAACGGCGTTTCTGATATCACCATTAAAAAAATCCCCATTGAAGACGCACGGTTGAAAGGAACCTGGAAACACGAACTGTATCGCTGTCTGGTAACCATGGAAGGAAAAGAAGTCTTCATCACCATCCAGTAAAAAAAGCCCCCGAAATCTGTGGCTGCCTTGGTTTGTATCCGTTAGCAGCCGTAATTCCGGGGGATTTTCCTCTTATTTACACCGGCTGGCAGGGTTTTCCTGTCCGTCTAAATTTTTACATCAGTTTTCTGAAAAGTTCTTTTAAGTCCTCAACACAGGTATCCTTTGGATTGCCTGGACGGCATGCGTCGGCATAAGCAGATTCTGCCAAGAAATCCAGATCCTCTTCCTTCAGCGCTTCCAGTTTTGCAGGAATTCCCACATCCTGGGACAGCTTTCTGACTGCTTCTACTGCAGCCTTGCGGTATTCTTCCTGAGTCATAGCGTCAACGCCTTCTACGCCCATAGCCTTAGCAATCTCTTTATACTTTTCACCGGTGCACTCTGCATTGTACTCCATAACGATGGGGAGCATCATTGCACAGGCCACACCGTGAGGCGTATCGTATACGGCACCCAGAGTATGTGCCATAGAATGTGCGATTCCCAGTCCAACATTGGAGAATCCCATGCCAGCAATGTACTGGCCAAGGGCCATACCTTCCCGTCCTTCTTTCGTATTCTCCACTGCGCCTCTCAGAGATTTAGAGATGATCTCAATTGCCTTCAAATGAAACATATCTGTCATTTCCCAAGCTGCCTTGGTGGTATATCCCTCAATGGCGTGGGTCAGAGCATCCATTCCGGTAGAAGCCGTCAGGCCCTTGGGCATGGAGGACATCATATCCGGGTCAACGATAGCAACAACCGGCATGTCGTGAGGATCTACGCATACGAACTTTCTCTTTCTCTCAACATCCGTGATAACATAGTTAATAGTAACTTCTGCCGCTGTACCTGCGGTGGTCGGAACAGCAATAATCGGAACGCATGGCTTCTTGGTAGGAGCTGTTCCCTCCAGGCTCCGCACATCCTCAAACTCCGGATTGGTTATAATCACGCCGATTGCCTTGGCAGTATCCATGGAAGAACCGCCGCCGATCGCAACAATATAATCTGCTCCGGATTTCTTAAATGCTTCCACACCATTCTTTACATTCTCAATGGTCGGGTTCGCCTTAATGTCAGAATAAATCTCATACGCCAGACCGGCCTCTTCCAACACATCTGTCACTTTTGCTGTAACGCCAAACTTAATCAGGTCAGGGTCGGAACACACAAATGCCTTCTGGAATGCCCGAGCCTTGGCCTCGGTTGCAATCTCCTTGACTGCTCCAGTCCCATGGTAAGAAGTCTCATTCAACATAATTCTGTTTGCCATAGCTGTAATCTCCTTTTCTTCTATAGTCATAACCTGGATAGAACTACTTTCGTCCGTCCCATCCTGTTCTTGTTATTATTTTAACAAGTTTTACACAAAAAAGAAAGTTACAAATCATCAGCTTTGTCACATTTGCCTAAAGAAGTTTCAGCTCCTGAAACAATCGGCTCACCGGTTCCGGCATAGCATCCACCAGCAGGCCTGCCATCTCTTCCGGCGTTTTCTTCATTCCTTCCAGAACCCATTTTACAGTCATGTAGATGGAACCCTGGCAATACATTTCCAGCAGAAAACGCATCTCTTCCTCTGGCTCCTTTTGAGTTTTTTCCTTAATCAAATTCAAATAAAATGATAAAATCAGCTCGAAATCATGTTCTTTTAAGGAATTATGATCATCTGAGCGAAACGCCCCTGCAAAAAACACCCGTTCTTCCCGAATATAATCAAACTTTTTAACCAATCCTTCATATACTGTCTTGCCTTCCCCCATATGGGCAAAGGATTCCATCAACAGTTTGTCAAAATACCAGTTGATCAAATCGTATTTATCCTGAAAATTCCGGTAAAAGGTTTGTCTGGTCGTATTACAGGCTTCTACAATTTCCCGGACTGTAATTTTATCTACCGGGGTTGTTTTCATGCACTCTTTTACTGCCTGGGAAAGGCGGTACTTCATCGTCTCCTGTCTCTTCATCGTTCCCTCCCAATCGTATCCGTGTCAGTGTGCTGGCAGGTATACCATCTCGCCTTATAGAGCTCCCCGTACAAGCACGGAGCTCTGCAAGGCTCATTATACCATGCCCCTTCGGGCCATGGCAGCCTCCGGCAGAACTCAGCGCCCGGATTTCTGCGGTTGACGCAGAAACCGGTATGCACAGGTATAATAACCACCTTGTGGTTATTATACCATATTCTTTTGAACCATGACAGACTCAGGCAGAAAAAAGCACCGCCAATTCTCTTTATGGCAATATAGCCTTTGAAGATTCCTTTAGCTGCTCCGTTGCCGTGTCAATGTCTTCATCGCCTACCGTAATAGCCTGGGCAAACGCACACAGCTCAAGATTAAAGTTAGACAGTCCTGTAAACAGCGGCAGAGGTTTTGAAATCTCGACCGCTCCCTGTGCTCCCGTCAATATAGCGCTGTTCTTAACATTTTCCATATCCTCCATTGATTTCTTAGCCGGGAACCACGGTGCAATCTCAATATAGTCGTTCATTACCTCAGGAGAAATTACATATTGAATAAATTCTTTTAAAGCTTCCTTCTGTTCTTCCCCGTTATCGATTCCGACAAAGCAGTGGGACTGCAAGGTTGACGCCCCGTTGCCGTCTCCGCCCTTCAGCGGCACAGTTGCTGCTGCAAAATTCTTAGCCTCCGGGTTGATAGAAAGAACTCCGTTCATCCCGCCTGACTTGTCATAATACATTGCCAGTTGCCCAAGAGCAAACAAATTCCGCAAGTCCTTCGGCTTTGCATTTTGCGGATTATACCCCTTCTCATCCAATAATTGCAGCATTTCCGCCGCCTGCCTGAAACCTTCATTGTCAATCGCCAGACCGCCGTTTTCATCTAAGACCTGGCCCCCGAAATTGGCCACAAAGGCCTGTGTATAGGAGCCGATTTCAATCGTAGATGCAGTAGGCTCTCCGAAGGCATAGATCTTATTCCCGTCCTCTGTTGTCAGTTTTGATAACGCTTCTGCCATCTCAAGCATCTCATCATATGTCATCGGCGGTTTCTCCGGATCTAATCCAGCTTTTTCAAACAAATCCTTGTTATAGAATAAAATAAATGGCGATACATACAGCGGCGCTCCGTACAACTTTCCGTCTACAGTGTGGGCCTCCAGAATATTGGAATAATAATCATCCAAAAATTCCTGATCCAGGACATCATCCAACGGCATAGCCAGACCGGCATCTACCAGGTCCGGTATCCATGTCAGTTCACTGAATATACAATCCACCCGGTCTCCGCCGCCGGCCATATTGATGACCTGACTCAGAATCTCTGCGTACGGGGCTGTAACCCATTCTATTGTAATATTGGGGTATTCTGCCTCAAATCCCTCCTTTACCCCTTCCCAGAATACATCATACCCTTTCTCCAGGACTGCATAGTTGGCTACTTTCAGCGTAACTGGCGTTCCGGCCGTTTCCTGCCCTTCCCCTTCTGCGGCAGTTTCTTCTTGCGCCGTCTCGGAAGCTGTTTCTGCCTCCGTCTCGGAAGAAGTCTGAGCGCTTCCACCTCCGCCAGATCCCGATGAACAGGCTGTCCCCAAAAGCATTACCCCTGCCATGACTGCTGCTGTTAACTGTTTTTTCTTCATTTTCCTTCTCCTTTCGTCCTCTCATTTTTATAGAAATTAACATCAGTGCTCTATCTTCTCATTAGAAAAAGCTGCAAACAGAAGACTGAGCCTGAGCAGAGCGCGCGGAACGTGAAATGCAGCTCTATGCTTACCCCCTCTATGGTCTCTGATAATGTTCCCAGACCGCCCAAGCAGAGGGTACCAGTCCCCTCCTGATTCCGGTCTGAAAAATCGTTCACAGTAATCGTGCAGTTCCCGATAATCCTCCTCAGCCTTTTCGTCCTCTCCCAAAACAGCCGCCAGCGCAAAAGCATACAGGGCCTCACAGTTTACCCAGTCAATCTTATTCGTTTCTTCGTCTCTCACATCTTGAAGTCTTCCAGGCGTCTTATAATCAAATGCCCCAAAGATCCCCCCAAATTCTCGGTCCAAAGAGATTGCTGCCGTTTCCCTGATCATTTTTACAGCTCTGGCCAAATCTTCTCCCAATTCCCCATCTCTCAGGAATTCGTCTATGCAGAAAGCCATGCCTTCAAAGATATGGCCTGGATTGACAATTCTTCCCTCAGGCGTGTCCCAAATTTTCCCATCCTCTTTCAAACTTTCCAGAAGAAATCCGCTCTCGTTCTCTCCGAAAAAGTAAAGAACTTTCTCTATGCACTGACTCAGAAATGGTTTTACCTTATCTCTCCCCAAAATCCGACCTGCAACGCTGACGGCATTGATCGCTATCATATAAGGAGAGTGCCGGCAGATCCCCCTCCGCCATATGTGAGGCAAAAGATCCCTAAATTCCGGGTCTGGAATGTGATTTTTTATGCTGTGAAACGTGTCCTCTATCAGAGAGAGATCCCTTCTGTCGCCGGACGCCTCCGCGTACTGAGACAATGCCATCAGTACAAACATATCCGTAAAAATAGAGCATGTCCCCTGTTCTACTTGCTTTCCATCATCTGATAGCCTGTAGTTCCAACGGCCACCACCGGCATAGGCGTATTTTGTCAGAAAATCCCTTCCGGCCTCTGCTACACGCAGCCATTTTTCGTTTCTGTCAGCCTGCTGATAGACAGCCGCAAACATATAAGTCTGTCTCGCCTGCGCCCATATATTTTTTTCATGAGATCGCAGGGTCCAGTCTCTTTCAAAGTCAACATCAAATCCCCCGTTTTCCAGATCCAGCGTATGATCAGCCCACTCTTCCATAATTTCCAGCAACTGATCCCGATATTGTCCCGAAAGTCTCTTTGCCTCTTCCCCTGTCATTTTTTATTCTTCCCCTCTTCTCTTGCAGCATCAACACGTGTGTACATTGTCCGAACCGCCAGCTGCACCATTTATCCTTTTTCCGCAACCCCAAATATCGTTCTCATCGATATTTATGTAATATATCGGCAGCTTCTATGTTTTCTGTAAATTTTTACAATTATCCGCATAAATTCCTGTCTATATTTGTAATGCTACTACTTTATTCTGCTTTTGTCAATTATTTTCTAACTATTTCTTCTTCGACTTGACATCTTCTTAAAATCCGGTATGATTAACCTGTATATATTAACCCTGCCCCAAATATGCGGCAGGATTTTATGAATTAAGAAAGGATCTCAAATGGAAACTGCAGTTGTTCATATCAAAAAAGGGGGCGCCCGTTCCTTAAAAGCAGGCGGCGCCTGGATCTATGATAATGAAATTGAAGCCATCTCTGGTTCGTTTGAAAACGGCGATCTGGTATCCGTAGAAGATTTTGACGGTTATCCTTTAGGCCGCGGTTTTATCAATACTAAATCTAAAATCACTGTGCGAATGCTGTCTCGAAAAAAAGAAGCCGTAATCGATGAAGATTTTATCGAGATGAGAGTCCGAAATGCCTGGGAATATCGAAAGTCCACTGTTGATACCTCCAGTTGCCGGCTGATCTTCGGCGAAGCCGATTTTCTTCCCGGCATCGTCATTGACAAATTTTCCGACGTTCTCGTTGTAGAATCCCTGGCCCTGGGAATTGACCGCCTAAAGCCTCTGATCCTAGAAAAATTAAAAAAAGTCCTGGCAGAAGACGGAATCCAGATCCGGGGAATTTATGAGCGGAGCGATGCTAAGGTCCGTCTTCAAGAAGGTATGGAACGTTTTAAAGGCTTCATAGGGGAACCTTTTGATACGAAAGTAGAAATTGTAGAAAATGGTGTTCGCTATCTGGTAGATGTAAAAGATGGACAGAAAACTGGATTTTTTCTGGATCAAAAATATAACCGGCTGGCGATCCAGAGGCTGTGCCCCGGCAAAAAGGTTCTGGACTGCTTCACCCACACTGGCTCCTTCGCTTTAAACGCCGGCATCGCAGGGGCCGTCTCCGTCCTCGGCGTGGACGCCTCTGAGCTGGGCATAGCCCAGGCACGTGAAAATGCCCAGTTAAACGGCCTCTCCGACCGAGTTTCCTTCCTCTGCGCTGATGTTTTCGATCTGCTTCCTTCCCTGGAAAAGAAAGGGGAGCGTTTTGACGTGGTAATTTTGGATCCTCCAGCTTTTACCAAATCCCGCAGTTCCATCAAAAATGCAGTAAAAGGCTATCGGGAGATCAATCTGAGAGGCATGAAACTGGTAAAAGACGGCGGATTTCTGGCCACCTGTTCCTGCTCTCACTTTATGGATCCGGAGCTGTTTACAAAAACGATCCGCGAAGCCGCTGCCGGAGCACACAAGCGTCTGCGGCAGGTGGAATACCGCACCCAGGCGGCAGATCATCCCATCCTCTGGGCGGCAGACGAATCCTACTATCTGAAATTCTTTATTTTCCAGGTGTGCTCCGAACACTAACCTCTACTTTTCGACTTTCTCCAGATATGGCATGGTGCTGATAAACCGATCCAGGGCCTGCTCAAAAAATTCAAACATATCCGATTTCACCTTTGCCTGTGACTTTAAATACACCTGATAACAGTACACAGGCGGAGGTGGAGTTTTCATTTCCAGACATCTGACCTTATGGCATCTGACCAGTTCCTCTGAGACCGACACCGGCACAATGGCCCACTGGTCAGGCTCCATCAGATATTTTGTCAGGGTCGAAATGGCGTTGATGGAAATATCCGACATCCACTCGCTGCCAAAAACCTCCTCATGCCATTTCATAAAATCGCTCCCCCAGGAGCTGGAGAGGTCGATCTCCTTCTTTCTGTCCAAAATATCCAGGGAAATCTCTTCATCAGGGTACTGGCTGTTGGGCGGCACTATAATCTGAAACTTCTCTGTAAAAAGCGGCTCGATCACAAAATTCCGGTTTTCCACGGGATCCCGCAGAAAGGCGATGTTGATATGGCCGCTTTCCAGAAGCTGATAGATTTCATCTGTGTTGTGGCTCTCCAGCCGAAATGTCATCCGTCTCTTTTCGTTTCCGGAATCTGCCATCAGGCAGGACAGTAATTTATAGAAGATAAAGTTGTTCAGACTGTCATGGCATCCGATGCTGAACACTGTTTTTGAACTGCTCTGAGAAAAAGCCATAATCCGCTCCCACAGTGCCTCATATTCATAGGCCAGAGGCAAAAACGCTTCGCCATCGTGGGTCAGCTCAATAGAGCGGTAGCCTTTTCTTCTGATAATCAGTTTTACTCCCAGCTCTTCTTCCAGCACATTGATCCTGTGGCTTACAGTAGATTGGGTAAGGTACAGCTTTTTGGCTGCTTTTGAAATACTCCTGTATTTCACAATTTCGATAAACGTCTTAATTTCCCAATGAGTCATGAATTCCTCCAACCCGTCTTAATCAACCCGTCCCTTTTCAGTGTATTTGACAGTTGAATTTAAATTTTCTGATTCTTATCATAACTCTTTGCCTTTTTGATGTAAATGTTCTTTATTGTATTAAAATATAGAAATAAATGTGTTTCTTTTTTAGAGATATAGACCTCATCGATATTATCATCCATTTTCTTCCATATATGTCAAAGTCTGGAAAATTTCATAAAGATTTTCCCTTTACAAGTATTTTACCAAATATGGGCTGAAATATTTACACTTAGAGGGATATAATAAAAAATAAGATAAAAAGAAAGGATTTAGACTCGCCCTATGGAGCAATTAAGAGCAAAAAAAGGATTTATCTGTGATATGGACGGTGTGATCTATCATGGCTCCCGCCTTCTTCCCGGCGTACCCCGTTTTGTGGAGTGGCTCTACCAGGAAGGCAAGGAATTTCTCTTTCTGACCAATTCCAGCCGCTATACCCCGCGGGAGCTTCAGCAGAAGCTGGCCCGCATGGGTCTGGATGTGGATTCCAGTCATTTTTATACCAGCGCTCTGGCCACTGCAGACTTCTTGAAAAAGCAAAGCCCTGGCTGCGGAGCCTACGTTATCGGAGAGCACGGCCTCCAGAATGCGCTCTACGATGCGGGAATTGTGATCAACGAGGTAGATCCAGAATACGTTGTCGTTGGAGAGGCCGACAGTTACAATTATGAAAATATTGTCCAAGCCGTACGGTTTGTCAACAACGGCTCCAAGCTGATCGGCACAAATACAGACATTACAGGTCCTACAGAGCGCGGCATCGTTCCGGCCTGCCGCTCCCTGATCGCTCCCATCGAAGTGGCCACCGGAAAATCCGCTTATTTCATCGGCAAGCCCAATCCCCTGATGATGAGAACAGGACTTCGGCTGTTAAACGTCCATTCCGAAGAAACCGCTATCATTGGAGACCGCATGGACACAGATATCATCGCCGGTATTGAGACCGGACTGGATCCTATATTGGTTCTGTCCGGCGTTACGTCCCGTTCCGATATCGCCAATTTTCCCTACCGGCCCAGGCTCATCCTGGAAAGCGTTGGCGATATTCCTGACTAATCAGCGGCCTCGTGTTATCTCAAAGGCACCTGCCCGCCAAAGCATCCAGAACCCCCTGGATGCTTTTTTCATATACTTGAATCGTCCAGTCCGGCTCATGAATATGCTCAAGATAATGGGCATCAGAATTCGTAATGATTTTGCAATGCTGCAAATAAGGATTCTCTTTTTTCAGTTTATGAAGATTTTTCATATTAGCCAGTTCTGCTGATGTAAAACGGCTGTCCGGCGGGATGAATCCCAGGTTTGAGAGCAGACTGTTAGCATTTTTATCAATATGGGCTGGAAACATGATGCCGTTAAATGACCGGGTCAGCTCCCACAGACTATCAAAAGAAATATCCGTGCTGTTGATCAAAAGATTAGGTTCCGAAGCTTGCACCCGGTCCATCTCATCGTAGACCTGCTGTCTTCCAAAAATCCCCTCATCATTTGGAAATTTGACCAGTTTATCGTAGACGTACCCGTCAAAATCCATAGCTGCCTCCAGCGTATAAAACAGGCATACAGCATGAACTTCTTCTGACGTATTGATTTCCATCCCCGGGATGGCCAGAACACCGTATTCTCTGGCAGCCGCCATAACTGCCGGACAGTTCCGGCAGGAATTGTGATCCGTCAGCGCAATCACATCCAGCCCCTTTACCGCCGCCATGCCAGCAATATTGGCCGGTGTCATATCATCATCCCCGCACGGAGAAAGGCAGGAATGGATATGAAGGTCGTAAGTAAGGCTGATCATGGCTTTCCCTCTTTCTCCCGTTCTTCTTTCATTAATAGGTCATGGACACTCAGCGCCAGGTCAAAAATCGGCCGCTCGGAAGCCAGCACCGTAATCCCCTGATCCTCCGCCTTTTTTGCGGCATTCTCATCCAACCTGGCTCCCTCTGCCAGCACGATGCAGGCCGCATCAGCCAAAGATGCTACCGCCAGAGTGTTTATATTGGCCATTACTGTGACCCAGACACAGCCTGCCGGAGCCCTGCCCATGGCGATGCTCAAAAGGTCGCAACAAAATACTTTCGTAATCTTCCGGTCCAGTTCTTCCCCGGCATTGACCACCTCCGCCAGATTCTGGTCTATCAATTCCTTTACCGTCATTCTCCTTCATCCTCTCTATTGTCAAGAATCGCCATTTCCTCTGATATTCTCTGGATGTAATCCTTCATAAGCTTCACCGTCTCTTCTCCGCTGCCATTCCGGTCTCTGACGGACAAATCCTCGGCCAGAATCGCCACTTCCTCTGACAACTTATGGAGGTTCTCTCTCAGATTATACACGCAGTCCGTTTCCACGGCCTCTCCTCGGACAATATCCTCCGCCAATGCTTTGCAAGTCGGCGCTCCACAAGAGCCGCAGTCAAGGCCCGGCAGCTTTTTGCATAGACGTTCCACCTGATTCAGTCTGGAAAAGCTCTCCATCATCGTATTGCCCAGCCGGAACACAGGCTCATACTGAACTCCGGTAGTCCAGGGAATCACCTCCTGTCCCTCTTCTTCCACGCGACTCCGGCTTACAGGAAGATATTTTCGAAGCCGATTCAACTTTACCTCCGCCACGTATGGATTCTCGACCGTCAATACGCCTCCTACACAACCACCCGGGCAGGCATTCAACTCTACAAATTTCAGGTTGGTAAATTTCTGATCCTCCAGATCCTCCAGAACCCGGATGACATTTTCGATTCCGTCAGCAGCAAGATAATCCTCTGTAAACAGACCGCTGGCCTCGCCGCCGGACCTTCCCCAGCTAATGCCAATTTTTCCGGCCTTTCCGATATCCTGGTAATCATCTCTGACTGCCTTCATCCGGGACAGAAGCTTGGGATATACATCTTTGATAGCCAGAACCCGGTCAACCTGGCTTTTCTCCGTACCCAGAGGTGCTTTCGCATACGTTACTTTTGAAGGGCATGGGGAGATAAAAAAAATTCCAATCTGATTTCTGGGGAGTCCCGTTTTCTCCATAGCCTGTTTTGCCGCAAGAGCCGCCGCTACCTCCACTGGCGGATTCAAAGGCAGCATGTGTGAAATCAGATTGGGAAACCGGACCCGAATCAGACGGACAACAGACGGACAGGCCGTACTGATTACCGGTCGGCTTTCCCTGTGACTTTCCAGATATTCCCTGGTAGCCTCACTGACCATCTCTGCAGCGGCGCTGACTTCAAAGACATCGTCAAATCCCATAAGCAGCAGAGCATTTAAGACAATGTTGACGTCATCCAGATTATTAAACTGGCTGTACAGCGTCGGCGCCGGAAGAGCTACGGTATACCGGTATTGTTTCAATGTTTCCAGCTTATCATAGACTGCATGCTTTGCATGATGGGGACAGACCCGGATGCACTCGCCGCAGTCGATACAGAATTTACTGTTGATCTGGGCCTTCCCCCCTCTCACCCGTATAGCTTCCGTCGGACACCGTTTAATACAATTGATGCACCCTTTACAGAGATCCGCGTCCAACCGCACGGAATGATAGAATTTATCCATTATATCTTCACCACCATTGTTATCTTTGTGCCCTCTCCGATCCTGGTATCAATTTCCATGGAATCCGTATATTTTTTCATATTGGGAAGCCCCATTCCAGCCCCAAACCCCAGCGAGCGAACCTCATCCGGGGCTGTGGAGTATCCTGCCTGCATCGCCAGTTCCACGTTGGGAATTCCAGGACCCACATCATCCAGAACCATACAGATTTCTTCTGGGGTAATGGTCACAGTGATCTCCCCGCCGTTGGCGTGGATCACCATATTGATTTCTCCTTCATACATAGCAATAGCCACTTTCCGCACTGCCTCCGGGCTGACCCCCATCTGCTTTAACTTCTTTTTTACGTCACTGCTGGCCTCGCCCGCCCGGGTAAAATCTTCGCCAGAAATAGCGTAGTTGAGAACAATCGCATCCTCCATCAAATGGCACCCCCATTCAACCCGGCCTCATAAAGCATTCCGCAGGCGGAAAACATCCTATGGCCGGTAGCCAGGACTACCAGCCCCCGCTCTCTGGCCATTTCCAGGAGCTTCTCATCCGGCTTTTTGCCTCTGACAAAAATCAGACAAACTATGTCCAACATTTCCGCTGTCCGAATGACCTGCGGGTTGCATAAACCTGTCAGAAGAATTGAGTGGTCTTTGGAAAAAGCCAGCACGTCGCTCATCATATCTGAACCGCAGGCACTTCTCACTTCCTGGTCCAGCAAATCCTCGCCTGCTAAAACCCTGGCTCCCAATATATTTTTTGCATCCCTTACTGTCATAACCGTTCTTTTTTCTCCTTCCCCTTAAAACACTGTTATCATTAAATTATTAAGTAAAGAATACCATTCTTTTTATGAATTATCAACAAATATTCATCTATTTGGCCTTTTCTTCGTCATAATTATTGTAGATTTTTTATCATACATGTGTTAAAATATATGATACATTGCATGAAGTCAAAACTTGATAAGGAGGATACATAATGGCTTGTAAAAAATCAACCGTTCCCTTTTCCGGGACCAAAGAGCAGGAAGCCGCTTTAAAGGCAGCCATCGCAGAGCTGAAAGATACTCCAGGTGCCCTGATGCCGATCATGCAAAAGGCTCAGGAAATTTACGGTTACCTGCCCATCGAAGTTCAGACTATGATTTCCGATGAAATGGGAGTCCCGCTGGAAAAAGTATACGGTGTTTCTACGTTTTACGCCCAGTTTGCCCTGCAGCCCAAAGGCAAGTACAAGATTTCTGTCTGTCTTGGCACTGCCTGCTACGTCAAAGGCTCCGGAAACATTTTCAGCAAATTGGAAGAAATTTTGGGTATCACCAACGGAGAATGTACCCCTGACGGAAAATTCTCTCTGGATTCCTGCCGCTGTGTCGGCGCCTGCGGCCTGGCTCCCGTCATGATGATCAACGACGAGGTTTACGGCAGGCTGGTTCCCGACGATATTCCTGGCATACTGGCAAAATATAATTAGGCCTATGATGACGGAAATTTCCTTAAATATTCTGGATGTCACCGAAAATTCCACCCGAGCCGGAGCCAAACTGATCACTATATTAGTAAAAGCTGACACTCGGCAGGACACTCTTACCGTATCTATCCAAGACAATGGCTGCGGTATGACAACAGAGCAGATTTCCCAGGTGACAGATCCTTTTTTTACCACCCGAACTACCCGGAAAGTGGGCCTTGGGGTTCCTTTTTTCAAATATGCGGCAGAGAGTACCGGCGGCAGCTTTTCCATTGAATCAGAAAAAGGAAAAGGTACGGTTGTTACCGCAGTATTCGGCCTGTCCCATATCGACCGGATGCCCCTGGGGGATATTTCCAGCACTATACACACTTTAATTACCTGCCATCCGGATACGGAATTTGTCTATACCTATGAGTATGACAATAACTCCTTTACTCTGGATACCAGAGAGTTAAAAGAAATTTTGGGGGACATCCCCTTAAACACTCCGGAAGTATCTCAGTATATTATGGAATACCTGACGGAGAACAAACAGGAAACCGACGGTGGCGCGTTATTGTAGCGCCGTTCAATACGACTGATTGGAGGATAATACATGAAAAGCCTTGCTGAATTAAAAGCAATCCGTGAACGTGTCCAAAGTCAGGTCAGCATGCGTGCCGAAGATCACAACCACATCCGCGTTGTAGTGGGTATGGCAACCTGCGGCATTGCCAGCGGAGCGAGACCTGTTCTGACTACACTTGCAAACGCAGTCCAGGAAAAAGGGCTTACAGACAAAATTGCCGTAACCCAGACCGGCTGCATCGGTCTCTGTCAGTATGAGCCCATCGTTGAAGTGATGGAGCCTGGCAAAGAAAAAGTTACTTATATTAAGATGAATCCCGACAAAGCTCTGGAAGTGGTGGAACGCCACCTGATCGGAGGCCATGTTGTTGAGGAGTACACATTAAATCACGCTGACATCAAGTAAAGGAGGAAGTCCCATGTATCGTTCACACGTTTTAGTCTGCGGCGGCACCGGATGTACTTCCTCTGGAAGCCAGCAGATCATGGAAGCTTTAAAGAAAGAAATTGAGAAAAATGGTCTTTCCGACGAGGTAGCTGTTGTCCAGACCGGATGCCACGGCCTCTGCGCCCTGGGTCCCATTATGATCGTCTACCCCGACGCTACCTTCTACTCAATGGTAAAAGTAGAAGATATCCCTGAGATCGTATCAGAGCATCTTCTGAAGGGTCGTGTTGTTACCCGTCTTCTGTACAAAGAGACCGTCAGCCCAGCCGGCAAGATCAAAGCTCTCTCTGATACAGATTTCTATAAAAAGCAGCACCGCATCGCCCTCCGCAACTGCGGCGTCATCAACCCTGAGGTGATCGACGAATATATTGGAACCGGCGGCTATGAGGCCCTGGGCAAGGTGCTGACCGAGATGACACCAGACGAAGTGATACAGCTTCTGTTAGACAGTGGCCTGCGTGGGCGCGGCGGTGCCGGATTCCCAACTGGTCTCAAATGGAAGCTGGCCAAGCAAAACGATGCTGACCAGAAATATGTCTGTTGCAACGCCGATGAGGGCGACCCCGGCGCATTTATGGATCGTTCGATTCTGGAAGGCGACCCCCATGCCGTATTAGAGGCAATGGCGATTGCCGGATACGCCATCGGCGCCAGCCAGGGTTATATCTACGTACGTGCTGAATATCCCATTGCCGTAGAGCGTCTCCGCATTGCCATCGGCCAGGCCAGAGAATACGGACTGCTGGGCAAAAATATCTTTGATACAGGATTTGACTTTGACATCGATCTCCGTTTGGGAGCAGGCGCTTTCGTCTGCGGCGAAGAGACCGCTCTGATGACCTCCATTGAAGGCAAACGCGGAGAGCCCAGACCCAGACCGCCGTTCCCGGCTCAGAAAGGTCTTTTCGGAAAGCCTTCTATCTTAAATAACGTTGAGACTTACGCCAACATTCCTCAGATCATCCTCAACGGACCGGAATGGTTCGCTTCCATGGGTACCGAGAAGTCCAAAGGTACCAAGGTATTCGCTCTGGGCGGAAAGATCCACAATACCGGTTTGGTAGAGATCCCCATGGGTACTACTCTCCGGGAAGTCATCGAGGAGATCGGCGGCGGCATCCCCAACGGAAAGAAATTCAAGGCAGCTCAGACCGGCGGCCCTTCCGGTGGATGTATCCCGGCAGAGCACTTTGATATCCCCATTGATTACGATAACCTGATCTCCATCGGTTCCATGATGGGTTCCGGTGGTCTGATCGTTATGGATGAGGACGACTGTATGGTAGACATCGCCAAGTTCTTCCTGGAATTTACAGTAGAAGAGTCCTGTGGCAAGTGTACTCCCTGCCGGATCGGAACCAAGAGAATGTTGGAAATCCTAGATAAGATCACCAAGGGCACTGCTGTCATGGAAGATCTGGATAAATTGGAAGAGCTGTGCTATTACATCAAAGAGAACTCTCTCTGCGGCCTGGGACAGACGGCTCCCAACCCGGTTCTCTCCACCCTGCGTTACTTCCGCTCCGAATACGAGGCCCACATCAAAGAAAAACGGTGTCCCGCAGGCGTGTGCAAGGCTCTTCTGTCTTACCACATTGACAGGGATAAATGTAAGGGCTGTACCCTGTGCGCCCGCAACTGCCCTGCCGACGCCATCATCGGTACTGTCAAGAATCCTCATATCATTGATCAGGATAAGTGTATCAAGTGCGGTACCTGTATAGAGAAATGTAAATTCGGCGCAATCTATAAGCGATAAGGGAGGACGAACATATGGAGAACGTGAACATCAAAATCAACGGCATAGCAGTCAGCGCTCCAAAGGGTTCTACCATCCTGGAAGCCGCCAGACTGGCCCACATTGAGATCCCAACCCTGTGTTTCTTAAAAGATATCAATGAAATCGGTGCCTGCCGTGTCTGTGTTGTAGAAGTAAAGGGAGCCCGCTCCTTAGTGGCTTCCTGTGTATATCCAATTAACGAGGGAATGGAAGTCTGGACCAATACTCCAAAGGTAATGGAATCCAGGAAAAAGACGGTGCAGCTTCTGCTGTCCAACCATAACCGTTCCTGTTTATCCTGCGTTCGCAGCGGTCACTGTGAGCTTCAGGAGTTGGCCCACGACCTGGGCGTGGAGGATGAGGGATACTACGATGGCGCCAAAACGCCCTCCTGTATCGACGATTCCGCAGTCCACATGATCCGCGACAACAGCAAATGCGTTCTGTGCCGCCGCTGTTCAGCAGTCTGTGAACAGGTACAGGGGATCGGAGTGATCGGTCCCAATATGCGCGGCTTTTCCACCCACATTGGCTCAGCCTTTGAGATGGGTCTGGGTGAGACGTCCTGCGTATCCTGCGGCCAGTGTATCGCTGTTTGTCCCACCGGAGCTCTGACTGAGAAGACCTGCATCAATGAAGTCTTCGCAGCCCTTGCTGATCCGAAAAAGCATGTGGTTGTCCAGACTGCCCCGGCAGTCCGTGCAGCACTGGGCGAAGAGTTTGGCCTTCCCATCGGCACCAATGTTGAGGGTAAGATGGCGGCAGCCCTGCGTCGCCTCGGTTTCGACAAGGTATTTGACACCGATTTCAGTGCTGACCTGACTATCATGGAGGAAGCCCACGAGTTTATCGACCGTGTTCAGAACGGCGGAGTCCTTCCGCTTATCACCTCCTGCTCACCAGGTTGGGTAAAATACTGTGAGCACTATTTTCCAGACATGACGGAGAACCTGTCCTCCTGCAAATCACCGCAGCAGATGTTCGGAGCTGTCTTAAAGTCCTACTACGCTGAAAAAGCCGGCATCGATCCCAAGGATATCGTGTCCGTAAGCGTCATGCCCTGTACGGCAAAGAAATTTGAGATCGGACGCGACGGCCAGGCGGCCAATGGCGTTCCGGATCTGGACTACACTATGACCACCAGAGAACTGGCCCGTATGATCAAGAAGGCTGGCATTCGCTTCTTAGAACTTCCCGACGAGAAGTTCGACGATCCTCTGGGAATCTCTACCGGAGCCGGCGTTATCTTCGGCGCTACCGGCGGTGTTATGGAGGCTGCTCTCCGCACAGCGGTGGAAACCCTTACCGGTGAAGAGCTTCCAAACGTTGACTTTACCGAGGTTCGCGGAACCCAGGGAATCAAAGAAGCTACCTACCATGTGGCAGGTATGGACGTCAAGGTGGCTGTTGCTTCCGGCCTTGGGAACGCCAGAGATCTGCTGAACAAGGTCAAATCCGGCGAGGCTTCCTATCACTTTATCGAGATCATGGGATGCCCTGGCGGCTGTGTAAACGGTGGAGGTCAGCCGCAGCAGCCAGGACCGGTTCGCAATACCACTGACATCCGTGCTCTCAGAGCAAAAGTTCTCTATGACAGCGATAAGGACAATCCTATCCGCAAGTCTCATGAGAATCCGGCCATCAAAGAGCTGTACGATTCCTATTTAGGAAAGCCCGGCAGCCCCCTGGCTCACCATCTCCTCCACACGACTTACGTCAAGAGAGAAATCAACCAACATTAATTTCCTGGTTGAAACGTCGTATACATGAGGGCGGCGGGAAGAAATCTTCCCGCCGCCCTCTATTTTTTCTATCACTCCCACTGTGCTGTCGGGAGGACTGATCCCTCCCGACTCAGACACCTGGGCAGTTTTCTTACTATTTTTGATTATTACTTCTTCTGAACATACTTCAGACAGTCAAGGGTTACTGCTACCAGGATAATGATACCTGAGAAGATAAACTGCAGGTTTGTATCAATACCAAGGATCGTCAGAGAGTAGGTCAGCGCTGTAAAGATCAACACACCAACTACTACGCCGGAAATCTTACCGATACCACCGGTAAAGGATACGCCGCCGACTACGCAGGCTGCAATAGCGTCTGTCTCCCAGCCCTGCCCGTAAGCAGCAGAACCGGAACCGAACATTCTGATACACTCAAGCCAGGAGCCAAAGCCGTACAGGATACCTGCAAGAATAAAAGCGCCTACTGTTACCTTAAATACGGAGATACCGGAAACGGCTGCCGCCTCTGAGTTTCCGCCTACCGCATACAGATTCTTACCAAATGTCGTCTTGTTCCAGATAAACCATACAATAGCGATTGCCGCTACCGCCCAGAGGATGATAGTTGGGAATCCGTTGATCTTAGGAATGATCATGTTGGGAATCGTTGACTCAATTGCACCGAAGGATACACCCTTTGTCGCATAGGTGGTCAGACCAAAGATGATCAACATATTCGCCATAGTTGAAATAAACGGATGCATCTTGAACCGTGCTGTAAAGCATCCTGCAATCGTCGTAAAGAACGTACAGAATAAGATGCACATAACCAGCGCGAAAACGACTTTGACCGGGGTTGGAAGTCCTGTAAAGTCAAAGATATGGCCAAAAACAGAACCCGTATTGATACCCTGATGCATGATAATCGTTGCGGTGGTCATACCCATACCGACCATACGTCCGATGGACAGGTCAGTACCAGCCAACAAGATGAGCCCTGCAACGCCAAGAGCCAGAAACATTCTCGGAGAAGCCTGCTGTAGAATATTCAAAACGTTATTGTATGTAAGCAGCGGAACATTTTTAACAATCGGCGTAATTGCACACAAAATGATAAAAATAATTACAATAGCAATATACAGACCATTTCTCAGAAGGAAGTCTCTGCGGTTAAACGTATATTTGTAGTTCTCCCATCTCTGAGCAAAAGATTCAGCAAAGGTAAATTTTGACATTCTCAGCATATCGATCAGATGATACTTATAATCAAAGGCCGCATGCTGTCTGTCCTTGATCTCCTGCAGATCCTTTTCATACTGCATTTTCGCATCGAAAAGACGGTTCTTATGAACGTATTTCTCTTCCTTTACTTCATTCTGGCTGTTCATCTTCGCCACAGCCGCCTGATGCTCTTTTTCCAGATCAGCAACCGCTTTGCGATATTTCTCCCGTGCAAGGACTCTCTCTTCTGTGCAGCTAGCGACAACTGCCTGATAATAAGCGTCATAGTTGGCCTTCAGATAGGTTTCCGCATCTCCGATCAGCTTGGAGACTTCACCTCTATTCTGCGTTTCGACAGCTTTCGCCTTATCAAGCTCATTCTTTAATTTTGCTATTGCAATCTCTTTTTCCTGTTTCGTCAGAATATGATCTCTCTTTGCGCTGTCGATATCATTCTGAAGTTCCACGACCCTGTCGGTTCCATTTTCTCTCAGACCGTTAATCTTGGCCTGAATCTTGCCGACATAGTCATCAATAGGCTGACGCAGCTTCAGTTCCTGTTCAGCCGTTAGAATCTTGTTATTTTCTTTTGCCATATCCAAATTCCCCCATTATAGGTATTTTGCACTGAGTCTCAAAAGCTCTTCCTGATTTGTCTCTTTCGTATTAACAATTCCGGAAAGGCGTCCGTTTGACATAACACCGATTCGATTCGTGATTCCAAGAATCTCCGGCATCTCCGAGGACACAACAATGATCGTCTTCCCCTGTTTCGCCATGTTGATAATCAGTTCATAGATCTCGTATTTCGCGCCGACGTCGATGCCTCTCGTAGGTTCATCCATCATAAATACCTGAGGCCTGCGCTCCAGCCATTTGCCAAAGATGACCTTCTGCTGATTTCCACCGGAAAGGCTGGAAATCATGTCGTCCGGCCCCATACATTTCGTATGCATGATCTTGATCTCATTTGCAGTTGCCTTTACCATCTTTGTATCCGAAAGAGCCACGCCTGATTTATACTGTTCCAGATTTGCAATCGTGGTATTGAATGTCAGATCGCCTTTCAGGAACAACCCGTTTGCCTTGCGTTCCTCAGTGATCATGGCAAAACCATGGTCGATGGCCTCTCTCGCATTATTAAAATTCATTAGCCGGTTATTGAAATATACCCGGCCTGCCGCCCTGGTACGAACACCGAATATGGTCTCCAGAAGCTCTGTACGGCCAGCGCCCACCAGCCCATACAGTCCAAAAATTTCTCCTTCTCTCACATCAAATGAGATATCCTGAAGATGCGGTTCAAATTTGGTTGACAAGTGCTGGACAGACAAAATAACATCCTTCGGTTCATTGTCTACCGGTGGGAAACGGTTCTCAAGAGAACGCCCTACCATAGCGGAGATCAGCTCATTCATGTCCGTCTCCTTGGAACTCTTTGTCATTACCAGCTTACCATCCCGAAGAACAGAGATTTCATCGCAGATCTCGAAAATCTCATCCATCTTGTGTGAGATGTAGATCAGGGAAATTCCCTGCGACTTCAGCATTCTCATCATCTCGAAGAGCTTGTTGACTTCCTGTATCGTAAGGGAGGAAGTCGGCTCATCCAGAACGATGACCTTTGCATTGTAAGAAATTGCCTTGGCAATCTCGCACATCTGCCTCTGCGATACAGACATGTTCCGCATCGGCTGAGTCAGATTAACAGTCATTCCCAGCTTTCTGAAAAGCTCAGAAGCCTTCTTTTTCATTCTGCCTTCATCAACGACGCCCATTGAATTGACTGGATAGCGCCCCAGGAACAGATTGTCGATAACGTTTCTTTCCAGACATTGGTTCAATTCCTGATGAACCATTGCGATCCCGTTTTCAAGGGCATCCTTAGGCCCCGAAAAGCTAATCTCCTTGCCGTTTAAGAAAATCTTTCCTTCGTCCTTCTGGTATGTTCCGAAAAGACACTTCATCATCGTGGACTTGCCGGCTCCGTTCTCGCCCATCAGTCCCATAACAGTTCCGCGCTTTAAATCCAGGTTGATATGGTCAAGCACCCTGTTTCGGCCAAAGGACTTGCTCATACCGCGTATTGATAAGACGATATCATCTTTCTTATCTGTCATTCTTTTTACTCCCTGTATCTGTGATTGACAGTCCCAACAAATTCTGAGCCTGCCGCGTTTTCGTTTAATAATGTTATTAGGGAGAATTCCTTCTCCCTAATAACAAGCCATTCTTATCTGATATTACCGGTTGAGCAAATTCGCCCAATCAATATTACTGACTAAGCAATCCTGTATAGGAAGCCGCATTATCCGTCTTAACCATGTTGATAGCGAATGCATCGTACTGGCTCGGGTTGCCCAGACGGTTGGTGATGTTGGACTCAGTCTGTCCGTCGCCACCAATGTAGTCAACTTCCAGATTCAGCAGATCATCGTACTTCTGCAGAAGCGGCTGATAGGTTGCACTCAGGAAGTTATCGGCTGCATTATAAATATTCAGCCAAACCTTCTTGGACGGATGAGCAGTTGCGTCAAGCTGGTTGGAAACCGGAGCGTAAACAACGGTGGAATCCAGGAAATCCTGATAGTTTTCAGCAGTAACAGCAACATTCAGTGCATAGTAAGAACGCTGATCAGCGTTGTATACATATACATCGTCGCTGAGAACATTGCCTGCATCGTCGGCAGTGCCGATACCTGTGTCAATGTCTACACCGTCCAGTGCGTTACGAAGAACACGGAGAGTCAGATAAGCCTGTACATCTGCATGCTGGCTGATGGTTCCGCCGTAGCCCTCTGCGATAGCTGCCACTGCGTCGCTGTTAGCATCGTATCCAAATGTGGGAACCTGATTGTCCTTTGACCATGCATTGAACATAGACATACCCATACCGTCGTTGTTGGAAACAACTACATCAATGGAATCACCAAAAGAAGCTGACCAGGTGTTGATAGCGTTTCCTGCAGTTGCTGCATCCCATGTAGCGCCTGCAGAGTTCTTCATTTCCTGAGAAGCAAGCTCACGTACAACATAGGTCTGACCGTTTACTTCGATAGAACCATCCTGTACAACTGTTGCGGAACCATCTGTATTGGTGCCGACAGGATCACTGTTGATATCGCCATTTGCTTCAACGCCCGTGCCCAGAGCCTTACGAACGCCTCTTGTACGTGCTATAGAGTCATTGTGTCCGATATCTCCGATTGCCAGAACGTAGCCGATAATGCCGTCACCGTTGCGGTCAATGGTATCAATATTGCTTTCAATGTACTCTTTAACCATAGTACCCTGAAGTTCAGCACCCTGGTTTGCATCGAAACCTACGTAGTAGGTATCTTCGTTAAAGCTTAAAGCTGCCATGTCAAGCTCTCCTGTGGAGCTGTTGGACGGCTGACGGTTGAACCATACCAGAGGCTTGTCCTTGTTTGCAACTTCTCCGGAAGCCGCTTCTGTCGGAGCTGCCTCCTCTGCCGCTGCAGTGGTCTCAGCCGCTTCAGTAGCTGCTGCAGTAGTCTCAGCCGCCTCAGTAGCCGCTGCAGTGGTCTCGCCCCCGCCTGATGAGCATCCGGCAAGGCCGAGCGCCATAGCGGAAACTGCCGCTAATGCAAAAATTCTTTTTTTCATAATAACATCATCCTCCTTTATTTTTCAACAAACGGTACTCTTCTAGCAGCACCTCTGTACCACATTATAGTATATTTTTTAGCAAATTGCAATATAAATATATTTATTACTCGTGTTTTTTTAGATATTTCTTCTTATAAATCACAAAAAACCGCTTGGTATTTTATTGCAATATTTGTATTTCTTGATGCCGTCTGCATTCTGTGATATACTGATTTGGAACGTTGCGGGCAAGCCCGCATGACTTTTTTTCGGAGGAATACTACCATGGAGCAATCTACTCTATCTTATGAAATAACAGGTCATACCCGGCTGATTTGTCTTCTCGGCAGCCCTGTTGCCCATAGCAAATCTCCATTGATGCACAATGAAAGTTTTCGCCGGCTGGGTCTTGATTTCTGCTACCTTGCTTTCGAAACGCCAGAAGCAGCGCTTGAAAAAACTGTTGAGGGCCTGAAGCTGTTAAACTGCCGCGGTTTTAATCTGACTATGCCCTGTAAAAATAAAATGGCCGCTCTCTGCGACCACCTATCTCCCGCCGCGCAAATCTGCGGCGCTGTCAATACGGTTGTAAATGATGGCGGCGTTCTGACGGGGCATACTACCGATGGTGTCGGTTTTCTCCGTTCTCTAAAAGAGGCAGGACAGAAATTCACCGGCAAAAAGATGGTTCTCCTGGGAACCGGCGGTGCCGGAACCGCCATTTTAGTTCAATCCGCCTTGGACGGTCTGGGAGAAATCGCCGTGTTCAGCCGCATGTCAGGGCCTCACGCCGGCCGGGCTGTCCAGATCACGGAATCCTTAAAAGCCCGCACCTCATGCCAGATTTCTCTCCATGACTATGCTTCCGGCGAGCTGCGCCGACAGATCGCCTCTGCCGACTTTCTGGTCAATGCCACCAATATCGGAATGGCCCCGGAGATGGATCGCTGCCTGATCCCCGACGCCTCATGGCTTTCCCCCAAGCTCTTTGTAGCTGATATTATCTATAACCCTGCTGAAACAAAGCTGCTGCAAATGGCAAAATCCGTTGGATGCCAAACAATCAACGGACTCCCCATGCTCCTGTATCAGGGGGCGGAGGCATTCCACCTGTGGACGGGCCAGGAAATGCCTGTCGCCGCAGTAAAAGAAAAATATTTTTCGTAAAAAGAGGCCACTGCAAAATAAAGGACAAATCCTCTATTTTACAGTGGCCCTCACAACTGTAGCACTCTGCAAATTTCTATATTTCAATATCCTGCCAGCTTGTCTGCCTCATCTAAAAGGAATTTAGCCCCTGGCTTCAGCCAGCAGACGATCTCTCTCATCGACTCTTCCGGTATTCCTACGCAGCCGGCCGTCCCGTAGCCATTGGTACAGTGAAGGAAGAGCGCAGAACCCTTATGTGGAGTTCCTTCCGGATTATATCCCATATCAATGCAGTAATTATATACCGCACCGTAAGCAGACAAATGTTCTGACGCAGCTTTGTCGAACACGTCTCCTACCACCTGAGTGTCCACAAATTGGTTATAATAGGGTGAATTGCTGTCCCCCACCCAATATTGAGTAGGAGTGACATGGATATAGGGAAGCTGTGTCCCTGGATTTTCTTTATTTCCAAACACCATTCCCGCTGTATAGAGACCAACCGGGGTTTTTTCATCACCTTCAATCTCTTTTCCCATGCCATTGCGTCCCATACGCCCCTCTGTGTCCACAAGCACCGTCCACTCATAGCTGGAGGGGTCCTGAGAATCTCTGTTCTTCTGGTACATGGTTACACGGGCGTAGCTTCCGTCATGGCCGGATATAACAATCATCTGCTCCACATCTTCTGCCTGAGCCGCCTTGATCTGCCTGATGTCGTAAGTAAGGCCGGACAAAGAATCAACCGAAACTCCCGGCAAAGCCTCCGAAGCAGTCTCGGTCTCAACGGATGCCTCGTCCACACCGATCACCTGGTTATCCATCTTTAACTCTGCTGTTTCATCCGATGCCCCGCTGTCTCTGCGAATCACACCTCCGCTGTTCATACCACCTGTGGGGAGTTCCTGCCCGTTTGCCATTCCCGGTCCCTCCTGACTGCCATAGGCCATGGAGGGCAGAGCGGTTAAAAGAAGCCCCGCAGCCAGCCCTGCCGCCCAAAATTTCTTTCCAATTTTTTTCATTGGCAGCCTCCAATTTTAATGTCTGTGCATTGAGAACTGATCCATAGGATATTTTTTCAAGTTCTCCAGAACCTTTCTCCCATCTGCCGATGCAATCAGGGCATCCCGGTCTTTCTTTGCTTCTGTCTCCGCTTTATGCTTGCTGGGGCCTCCCACACAGCCGCCTACGCAGGCCATGCCTTCAATAAAGTCTTCCGGAAGTTTTCCCACTTTCAGAAGCAGCAAAGCCTTTTTGCACTCAGCGCCGCCGCTGCATTTTGCCACCTTCGGTTCAATGTCTTCGCCCATTTCTTTAAAGCATTCCAGGACAGCGGCCGATACGCCTCCGCCATTTCCAAATCTCTTTCCGAATACAGAACTTTCCTGGTAGCTGTTGTCCTCCGGCTCTAACGTAATGTCTTTCGCCCGCAGCATGGCCCTCATTTCTCCAAACGTCATTGCATAATCGGCGTTATCTTTAATATTCAGATCCAAAGTTTCGCTCTTTTTCGCGATACACGGTCCAATGAAAACCGTGATGACACCCGGGCGAACCGTCTTCAGATAGCGGGATACCGCGCACATAGGTGATACGGTGGTGGACATATTGTCCAGAAGTTGGGGAAAATGCTGTTTGATCATGTTGACGAAAGCAGGACAGCAGGAAGTCGTCATTTTCTTTCCTTCCTTATATGCCTCTGCCCACTCCTGGGCTTCATAGGCAGCAGTCATATCGCCGCCAAGTCCTACCTCTACCATATCAGAGAAGCCGGCTTTCTTAAGAGCCGTCTTTAAGCTTGCCATGGTAATGTCTTTGCCGAACTGCCCCTCAGTTGCCGGCGCCACCATAGCTACAACATCTTTTCCAGCCTTGATCAGGTTAATTACATCTACCATGAATGTTTTCGAGCCGATGGCTCCAAACGGGCAGCTATGAATACATGCACCACACTGGATGCATTTTGATTCATCAATCTGGCAAATACCGTATTCATCATATGTAATGGCATCCACAGGGCAAACTTTCTTGCACGGCCTCTCCAGATGGGCAATGGCATTGTAAGGACATGCCTGAGCACATTTACCGCATTCCTTACATTTGCCGGGATCAATGTGTGCCCTGTGCTGTCCCATGCTGATGGCCCCAAAATGGCAGGAATTCTGGCAGGCTTTTCCCATACACTTCCGGCAGTTATCCGTCACAATATACGATGCAATCGGACACTCCTCACATGCTGCATTGATGACCTGAACTACATTTCTGCTCTCCCTGCCGGTAGGACACTTTCCCTCTGCCAGTCTTACTCTCTGTTTAATGAGTTCCCGCTCTTTATAAATACAGCAGCGGTACTGAGCCTGCGGCCCTGGTATCATTTTATAAGGAATCTCATCTCTCTCCTGTTCCAGAGTTCCTTCCCAGGCCCGTTTTGCGACCTCATACAGAACCTCGTGCTTTAAGCGCAAAATTGTAGCGTCATTGGTGATCATATTACTTCCTCCTAAATTAATAATATGTTACGGAAACTTTCTTTCCCATCTCTTCAATGGCATGTCTTAACTGATCTACCAGATTCTGGCGAATCCCCAGATCAAACGGAAGATTTGGGTTCTGATAAGCGCTGTTGATGGCCTTTCCCACATACATGTGGACTTCCGTACAGTCCTCAATCAGCATTTTCGCAATCATCGAAGCGCCGTTCTTTTTATCCAGCTCCAAAAAGAAGTCCTCTGTAATGGTCTCGTTCTTAACATATCGGCGGATCAACTGCAGCGTACGGTTTAATGTCAGCACGCCCTCTGTGACCAGATCTATCCCTTCTATATATGCAATAGGCGGTATCTCCGGATCCGTATAGTCCAGAGACACATCCATAGTCCTATTCAGCACCCTGGCCACTATCGTCGAGCTAGTGCCTCCGCTGACAATCTTCTTTGCAGATTCGTCGGACATAAAATCCCGAACCATTCTTGCGTCATCGTCAGGATTGCTGGCCGGTCCCGTCATCAGGTGAACCGGTTTCTGATCGATCACCCTCATAACCGCCACGGTTGTGTCATCCCCGGGCTTGAACTGGTACAGCTCATCGCATGCCCTGCTCAGGGCTGCCGCCAAACGAGCCGCAGAGACTGTTTTATAATATTCCTTTACAGCATACTGGGCAATATCTTCCCACAGCCATCCAAAATTTAGAAGTTCCCCTACACCGGCATGAATTGTTCCGTCGCTCATGAGAATCAGAGCGTCGCCCTTCTGAACCTTAAAACGGAATTCATTGATTTTCTTTCCTTCCACCTCTCTAAGGTTTTTGGGAATTTTTTGAAGAACGCCGTTGCGGATAAAAATACAGCCCGGATTGTCAAACTCTACCAGATAGGCATCGCCGCTGTGAAAAACCTGAAGGATACTGAACGTCGAATAGGCAACTTTCCGCACCTGACAGACGGGAAGAGTCTGCACAATCGTATCTACACATTCTTCCAGAGACGCTCCGTTTAGGAACATTGTCCCCAGGATCTTGGAAGTAAGTGTGGCTAAAATATTAGCTTTTACTCCGCTCCCCATGCCGTCTGCCAAAATCATAATGTTGGAATCCTCTGTCTCCAGAAGTTCTACCTTATCTCCGCAGAGGATTTCTGTAAATTTATTCAGGCTTTTGTAAGCCACATCTACGGTAATCCCCATTATTTGACCTCGCTTTCACTTCCATCTTCCAGCAGGGACTGGCATAACTTTGTCAGAGTCGTTTTGGTCTCCGCCGTAGTCTCTCCGAGAAGCCCGGCAATTTCCTGGGCTACCATCATCTGTTTGTGAATGACTTTCTGGGCCAGATCAATGGTATCCAGCTTTTTCTCATATTCCTCCCGGCTCTGCTCTTCTTCCCTGGTGATGTCGATGAATGTAGCCAGCACGGCATCCTCTTTTTCTATGTATACTAAGTTCTGAAGAGTTGACAGATGGTACTCTGCATATGTCACCTTTTTTCCGTGAATATTCTGCTTTGTGTCAAATACCCACTGGAAATCCGAAGGATCGATAAACTCAAACAGATACATTTGCAGCGCCTCAGCCCGCGTCTTTCCAAAATATTTCTCTACAACATTGGAACATTCCAAGATCTTCATTTCCCGATCTACAATAATCACGATATTGGGAGATGTCTCCATAACCAGATTGGACAGAGATTCCGCCTTGCTGTGCATGTAAGGAATGCACATCTCCAATTCTGCTTTCTTCTGGAATACGGCAATGGCCTTCTCCCGGCAGGTCGGATACCCGCAGGCACCGCAGTTCAGTTCATCTTCCGGTTTATATTTTCCGGTCTTCCTCAGGATTTCCTGAATCTGCTCTTCTGTTGGCATTGCATCCTTGGGTGACCTGTCTTCAAATATCTTGGCAAAAGAAATGCCCTCCGACATCTCTTCCATCTTGGATTCTTCCGGTGCTTCTTTGGCAATCGCCTCTTCCATTTCCAGTTTTACTTTGAACCGCGATATGCTCTTATCGTTGACAGTCGGCCCCTTTATGCATCCGCCGGAACACATATTCATTTCAATAAAGCAGCCGGAAATTTCTCCCCGCACCATGCTCTCGCACAGATCCATGCAGTTTGCCGTTCCGTGGACATAGAACTTTTTATACTGATCCACTTTTTTTCTGGTAGCCAGAACAGAGCTGACCACTCCGTTGGTAACCGGGTACAAACGGTTCACTTTGGGATCCAGCTTCTGGAAAGGCATATCTTCGCAATCTTCGATGACGATCTTTTTCTGATTCAGCCAGGTCTCAATATCATTAAAATTCAGCACCGCGTTAATATAGCCCGGATGTCTTGGATCCGCAGCTTCCCTCTTTTTGGCAATACACGGCCCGATAAATACAATGCGGGCACTAGGACCGTACTCTTTTCTCAAAAGCATCCCGTGGGCCACCATCGGCGAAACCACCGGAGCCATATAAGGAACCAGTTGGGGGTAGTGAATCTCAATCAAGTCATTAATGCTGGGACAGCAGGTAGTAATAATGTTCTCCATCTGTCCCTCTTCCAGAAGGCGATTGTATTCCTCTGTTACAAAGGCTGCGCCTTCCGAAGTCTCTCTTACATCGGCAAAACCCAAACGGCGCAGAGCGGCGTTTACCTGCCCGATGGTCTTGTATTTCATCAGCCCCATATACGAGGGCGCAATAGAAGCCACCACAGTCTCACCCCGGGCGATCATATACTGAACCTTATCCAGATCGCTTACCAAAGTCTTTGCAGACTGTGGACAGACGATCAGACAATGGCCGCACAGCACACATCGTTCCGGTATAATCTCGGCTTTCTGATCTTTGATCATAATCGCCTTTACATCACAATACCGGACGCATTTATAACAATGCTTGCACTTAGCTCCTTTGAAATCAATAATGTTCATGCTTTACAGCCTCCCAAGAATTTCCTTCTCAAAAAACGCCTCCGTGTTCTCCGGCTGAAGGGAATACAGAGTGCCGTCGATGGTAACACAGACTCCATTGACACAGTTTCCGCTGCAAAAAGCCCCGTTCAAATCCACCTTATCTGCCACTCCGTTCTTTGCCACCAGCTCCTGCATTTTCTGGACAATCTCTCTGGATCCTTTCAGATGACATGCACTCCCAATACAAATTGTTACCTTCATTGCTTTTTCCTCCATATTGTCATTCATCTCAACACGATTTAGGCAGTTTGCCCATCTCTCCCTATTATCTCATATTGTGATATTATTATCAATTAAAAAATCCGCTAAAATTCCACCCTGATTTCCGGCAAATCAGCCATGAGATCCCCTAATAGCGGCGAATCTGATCCTGACTGTCATCCGTCGTTTTATCAATCGACCGGATGGTAACGTAATATCCCCGGTTTCCGTCTATGCTGACAAAAACTCTGTCCCCTGCTTTTTTCTTAAAAATCGCTTTTCCCAAAGGCGACTCTGTACTGATTTTATTCTCAAGAGAATTTTCCCGAACCGTTGTAACAATCTTATAGCGCTCCGTTTCATCCTCATCCTCAAAATAGAGTTCCACCGTATTATTCATTCCCACCTCGTCTTCTTTCGACTCGTCTGAGATTACCTGAGCTGTTCTAATCATCTTCTCCAGGTAGCGAATCCGGCTTTCGTTCTGATTCTTATCCCTTTTGGCCGCATGGTATTCAAAATTTTCACTCAAATCCCCGTGGGCTCTGGCCTCTTTTACCGCCTCGATCGCCTCCCTACGGACAACGAGTTTCCGATATTCAATCTCCTCTTCCATCTTTTTAATATCATTTTCAGTTAATTTATCATGCATTTTCCTATACTCCTCAATGATTTTTGCTTATTCCATATTAAATGCCGGCACAAATCTATTTTTCCCATTATAAGGCATTTCCCAAAGTAAATCAACCAGGACAGCAGCGGCTCTACACAACAAAAAAGAGGCGTTACAGCCTCCTTTAATCCTTTACATATTCTATTAATTCCTGTATCTCGCAGTCAAAATATTCACACAGCTTACAGATATAATTTGCATCAATCCGCTGAAATTCATCCCGGCAATAGCGGTTGAAATTTGACCGCGGAATTTCTAATTCCTTGCAGATCTGATTCTTGCTGACGCCTTTTTTCTCCAGCAGATCATTAATTTTCATGTGCAGGTATCCCATAATTTCATCTCACCACCTTGATGAAATTATATCCAGTAAATCTTTCTATGGTAATTCACTATATAATGAGTTATTATATCGTTAGATTATCCATATTAGGAGGTTATTATGAATACATCCGCCAAAGATTTCCTGACTGTCGTTGATCTCTTTCAAAAAGAACACAAAAAAGTCTATTTAAGAAAAAAGAAAAAAGCAATCACTCTCGCTTACCTTCAGCTTAAGTCGGCCTGCCGTCAATACGGTGCCCAATGCAAAATCCGCCAAACCCGCGACTCTGTTACCATTCGCATCATCTGCAAAGGAATTCTTCTCTCCGAGGAAGCGTCCGAATTGTGGTTTCTCTTCCACCAAGCTGATTTATTAGAGTTCTCCTGCCATCAAAGTCATCTGCGGATTGACCTCTGGTTCCGATGCTGGCAATGGGAACCCAGGCAGTAAAACAGGCCTGGAAAAACAAAAAAGCCTTGATTTCTCAAGACTTCTTACATGCCGCAGACCGGAATCGAACCGGTACGGGTATCACTACCCACGGGATTTTAAGTCCCGGGCGTCTGCCAGTTCCGCCACTACGGCACAAATGGGGCCTACAGGGCTCGAACCTGTGACCCTCTGCTTGTAAGGCAGATGCTCTCCCAGCTGAGCTAAGACCCCAAATGCTATCTCCTTTTTTAAAGGAAAGCGACCCGGATGGGATTCGAACCCACGACCTCCGCCGTGACAGGGCGGCGCTCTAACCAACTGAGCCACCGGGCCATATAATATTATCTTTTGTAACTTCCTGAGTGGACCTTCGGGGACTCGAACCCAGGACCGACCGGTTATGAGCCGGTTGCTCTAACCAACTGAGCTAAAGGTCCAT
>CAJFOF010000065.1 GCA_904395885.1 uncultured Lachnospiraceae bacterium | reverse complement strand
TTTTAAGAACAGGAACTCTATCAACTGCCACTTTACTTACCTCCTAATTAGACTCTTCTACGCTTTGGCGGACGGCATCCGTTGTGTGGTACCGGAGTAACGTCCTTAATGCTGGTTACTTCCAGGCCGCATGCCTGAAGGGCGCGGATTGCTGCTTCACGTCCTGAGCCAGGACCCTTTACCATAACATCTACTGATTTTAAGCCATGTACAAGAGCTGCCTTTGTCGCAGTTTCTGCTGCCATCTGAGCCGCATATGGAGTAGATTTCCTTGAACCTCTAAATCCCAGACCACCAGCACTTGCCCATGATAAGGCATTACCCTGTGCATCCGTTAAAGTCACAATCGTGTTGTTAAAAGATGACTGGATGTGTGCTTGTCCGCGTTCAACGTTTTTCTTTACACGCTTTTTTGTCACTTTCTTTGCAGTGGACACTTTTTTAGCCATTTTAAACTAACCTACTTTCTTTGCTTCTTCCTAGAATCCGTTATTCCTGTTTTTAAAACATATAACCCGATTCCTGTTACTAGTTCTCAATTAACGTTTCTTTACTTCTTCTTGTTTGCTACAGTCTTTCTCGGTCCCTTGCGTGTTCTCGCATTGGTCTTCGTCTTCTGACCGCGAACCGGCAGACTCTTTCTGTGACGAATACCGCGATAGCAGCCAATCTCCTGCAGACGCTTGATGTTCATTGCGATCTCTCTGCGAAGATCACCTTCTACTACCTGAGTGTCAGCAATGATAGCAGCCAGTTTCTTCACTTCGTCGTCAGTCAGATCCTTAACACGGGTATCCGGATTCACGCCTGCCTCAGCCAGAATACGGTTGGAGCTTGAGCGGCCGATGCCGTAGATGTAGGTCAGACCGATTTCAACACGTTTTTCTCTTGGTAAGTCAACACCTGAAATACGAGCCATGTGTGTAGTACACCTCCTAAATGATTAATTAACCTTGCCTCTGCTTATGCTTCGGATTTTCACAAATTACTCTGATACTGCCTTTTCTCTTTATGATCTTGCACTTTTCGCAGATCGGTTTAACAGAACTTCTAACCTTCACAGTAATTCTCCTTTCTATAAACCAACAGAGTTGCTAAAGCATTATACCACCAAAGATTGGATAATGCAAGCACTTCTTTTATTATTTATCACGCCAGATAATGCGTCCCTTGGATAAGTCGTATGGCGACATTTCCAGAGTAACACGGTCTCCCGGCAAAATACGAATGTAATTCATTCTCAGCTTTCCGCTGATCGTAGCCAGTACCCTATGGCCATTTTCCAGTTCTACCTGGAACATAGCATTGGGAAGTTTTTCGACCACAGTACCTTCGATTTCAATTACATCGGCTTTGGACATTCCACATTTCCTCCTTTTTGATTCTCCCGCTGGTTCCAGCAGGATATTTACTATTCTTTATCCTCATCTGACAGGGACAGGATCTCCGGTCCGTCTTCCGTAATCAGTATGGTATTTTCATAATGAGCCGCCAGGGAACCGTCATCTGTCACCACAGTCCAGTCGTCGTCCAGCCAAACCACATCGTAACGGCCAGCCGTTATCATCGGCTCGACAGCCAGCGTCATTCCCGGTTCCAGACGAATCCCCTTTCTCTTCTGTGAAAAATTGGGAACCTCCGGCTCTTCATGAAGATTCGTTCCGATTCCGTGTCCCACCAGGTCTCTCACCACTCCGAAGCCGAAGCTCTCGGCATACTTCTGGATGGCTGAAGAAATATCATTTAGATGATTGCCTGGCACTGCATATTTAATTCCCTCAAAGAAGCTCTGTCTGGTCACTTCGATCAGCTTCGCAGCTTCCGGGCTGATGGCCCCTACCCCATGGGTACGGGCAGCATCAGAATGGTAGCCTTGCCAGATAACGCCTGCATCCAGGCTGACAATATCCCCTTCCCGGAGAATGCGATGCTTGTTCGGAATGCCATGAACCACTTCATCGTTTACAGAAACGCAGATAGATGCCGGATAACCATTATAATTTTTGAAGGACGGGATGCATCCATAGCTTCTGATGAGACGCTCGCCCAAACGGTCGATATCCATGGTGCTCATCCCCGGCTCAATCGCCTTTCCCAGCTCTTCATGGACTCTGGCAAGAATCTTCCCCGCCTCTCTCATCAGTTTTATTTCTCTTTCCGATTTAATGGATACCATGTTCTATGCTCCTAAAATCTTCACAATGTCCTGAAATACAGCTTCTAAGTCTTTCGTCCCATCTACCTCAGCCAGAACACCTGCCGCCTTGTAATAATCAATCAGCGGCTGGGTCTGATCATGGTAAACATCCAGACGCTTCTTCACTGTCTCCGGCTTATCGTCATCTCTCAGAACCAGAGCTTCGCCGCAGACATCGCACACATTTTCTTTTTTGGGAGGATTATATACAATATGATAGGTCTGACCACATTTCAAGCAGGCCCTTCTTCCGGACATACGGCTGATGATGTTTTCATCCGGCACATCCACATTGATCGCATAGTCAATATGGTCTCCCATATCTGCCAAAGCCTTTGTCAGGCTTTCAGCCTGGGGAATCGTCCTGGGAAATCCGTCTAATACATAGCCCTTCTTGCAGTCTTCTTCCTGAATCCGGTCCAAAAGCATGCCGATGGTAATCTCATCCGGCACTAACTGTCCCTGATCCATAAATACCTTGGCTTTCATGCCCAGCTCAGTCTGGCCTTTAATGTTGGCTCTGAAAATATCACCTGTGGAGATATGGGGAACCCCATACTTTGCAGAAATCTTCTTTGCCTGAGTCCCTTTGCCTGCGCCGGGAGCGCCTAACATGATAATTTTCATTGCGTACTCCTCCTCTCTGGATGGTGTGTATATTATCTCCGGAGAAAGACCCTCCGGACAGTTCTTTCGTAACACCAGAAGAAACACCCGTTTCAGGGTGCTTCTTCTATGGTTTTAATCGTTCAAAAATCCTTTGTAATTCCGCACTAACATCTGAGACTCGATTGCCTTCACAGTCTCCAGCACAACGCCTACGATGATAATCAGGGACGTACCGGAAAAAGAGATATGGCTTACATTAAACACACCGGATACCACAATCGGAATCACGGCCACTATGATCAGGCCGCAGGCGCCGATGAACACAATATAATTTAAAATCTTGTTCAGATAGTCAGAGGTTGGCTTGCCTGGACGGATACCAGGAATAAAGCCGCCAGACTTCTTCATATTGTTGGCTACTTCCAGCGGGTTGAAAGTGATGGACGTATAGAAATATGCAAAGACTATAATCAATGCAATATACAGGATCAAACCGATGGAATAAATCGGGGACTCCGGTCTGCACCAGGAAGAAGAGCTCAATGTCAACAGAATCTGCCCGCCTATGGTACTGTAGTCAATCTGGAAGAAGGAAGCAATTACGACCGGCATGGACATCAAAGAAGAAGCAAAAATAACCGGGATAACACCTGCAGTGTTTACTTTCAACGGGATATGGGAGGACTGACCTCCGATCATCCGCCGTCCCTGCATCTTCTTAGAATACTGTACCGGGATTCTTCTCTCTGCGCTGTTGAGAATAACAACAAAGACAACCATGGCAAAGAGGATCGCAACAATGATCAGTCCGATCACCACGCCTTCTGCCACATTTTTGCCCTGGATGAAACGAGTGTACAGCGCTCTGATGTCGCTGGGAATACTGGAGATAATGTTAAACAGCAGGACGATGGAAATACCATTGCCCACACCCTTCTCTGTAATTCTCTCACCAATCCACATCAACAGGGCGCTACCTGTGGTCATAGTTACCACTGCAACGATAACACTCCAGGCATTATAATCATACAGCAGTCCACGGCCGCCGAAGCCAACCGCCATTGCTATTGATTCGATCAGAGCTAAGGCTACTGTCACATAACGGGTATACTCCAGAATCTTCTTTCTGCCATCCTCGCCGTCACGCTGCATCTCCTCCAGCTTGGGGATCGCAATCGTGAGAAGCTGCATGATGATGGAAGAAGTGATATAGGGAGTAATGCTCAGTGCGAAGATAGACAGGTTCTCGAAAGAGTTTCCTGTCATCGCATTGAAAAAGCCCATGTGCTCGCCGATAGTGTTCTGAAAGAATTCGCTCAGATAGGTCGGGTTCACTCCCGGTACCGGGAGCTGTGAACCAAACCGAATCACGAGCAGCATTCCAAAAGTATACAGAAGTTTCTTCCGGATATCTTTTATCTTGAATGCATTCACTAGTGTTTGAAACATAGATTAAATCACCTCGCAGGTTCCACCTAAAGCCTCGATCTTAGCCTTAGCGCCTTCAGAGAAAGCGTTGGCCTTAACAGTCAGCTTTTTGGTTAATTCTCCATTTCCAAGGATCTTTACGCCGTCCCGAGGATTCTTAATGATTCCGGTTGCCAGTAATTCCTCTACAGTAACTACTGCATCGTTATCAAATCTCTCCAGTGTGCTTACATTAATACCTACGATGGTCTTGGAATTGATATTGGTGAAACCTCTCTTGGGGATTCTTCTGTATAACGGCATCTGGCCGCCTTCAAAACCGATTCTGGGAGCGCCGGAACGTGCTTTCTGTCCCTTGTGGCCCTTGCCTGCGGTCTTGCCGTTGCCTGAACCGTGTCCCCGTCCTCTTCTGAAATTATCGCTGTGTTTAGAGCCTTCTGCAGGTCTTAAATTAGATAACTCCATGACTTGCACCTCCTTACGTTTCTATTAGATTTCTTCTACCTTTACTAAATGACGTACAGTCTGAATCATACCTCTTACAGCGCCATTGTCCGGCATCTCAACTGTCTTGTGAAGCTTCTTTAAGCCTAATGCTTCTACAGTCGCTCTCTGCTTGGGAATTGCACCGATCGGGGATTTTACTAATGTGATTTTTAACTTCTCTGCCATGTTCATTTCCTCCTTATTCAGTAATCTCTTCCACAGATTTGCCGCGCAGTCTTGCAACCTCCTCAGGGGTCTTTAAGCTGGTCAGGCCCTTGATGGTTGCCAGTACAACATTGGTCTTATTGTTGGAGCCTAAAGACTTGGTACGGATATTCTTAATACCTGCCAGCTCCAGAACGGAACGGGCCGGACCGCCTGCAATAACGCCGGTACCTTCCGGTGCTCTCTTCAGCAGCACGGTAGCGCTGCCGAACTTGCCTAAAAAGTCATGGGGAATGCTCCTGTTTTCATCAACCGGAATCTCTACCAGATTCTTAACCGCTGCCTCTTTTCCTTTGCGGATCGCCTCCGGAACCTCGCCGGCCTTGCCTAAACCGGCACCAACGTGTCCGTTGCCATCACCTACTACTACCAGAGCGGAAAATCTCATGGTACGTCCACCTTTAACGGTCTTGGATACACGTTTGATTGCCACTACTTTGTCATTTAACTCTAACTGACTGGCATCAATGATTGTACGCTTCATGTTCGTTCTCCTCTCTATTAGAATTTCAGGCCGGCTTCACGAGCCGCATCAGCCAGAGCCTGAACCTTGCCGTGATATATGAAACCGCCTCTGTCAAAGACAACTTCTGTGATTCCTTTTTCCAATGCTCTCTTGGCAATTACAGTACCTACGTATGCTGCTGCATCAACGTTGTTGGTCTTCTCCAGCTCTGCCTTTACTGCCTTCTCTACTGTAGAAGCGGCAACCAGGGTGTTGCCTACTGTATCGTCAATAATTTGAGCATACATATGATTATTGCTTCTGAACACTGCCAAACGCGGTCTCTCGGCTGTACCGGAGAAACGATTGCGTAATCTAGCGTGCTTCTTTTCGCGAATTTCGCTTCTTGACTGTTTGCTAACCATCTTTACACTCTCCTTACTTATTTCTTACCAGTCTTACCAACTTTACGTCTGATGACTTCATCAGCATATTTGATTCCCTTGCCCTTGTACGGCTCAGGTCTTCTCTTGTCTCTGATTTCAGCAGCGTATTGGCCAACTTTTTCTTTGCTGATACCTTTTACAGTGATCTTGTTCTGACCATCCAGCACTGTCTCAATGCCTTCCGGATCTTCCATCTCTACCGGATGGGAATAGCCTAAGTTCAGGACCAGCTTCTTGCCCTGCTTAGAAGCTCTGTAACCAACACCGTTGATTTCCAGAACTTTCTCATATCCTTCGGTTACGCCGTGAACCATGTTGTTGATCAGGGTTCTGGTCAGACCGTGTAAAGATTTCATCTGTTTTAAATCGTTTGGTCTGGTGACCACGATATGGCCATCCTCTTCTTTGATGGTCATCTGTGCCGGAAGCACTCTGGTGAGTGTTCCCTTTGGACCTTTTACAGTCACTTCATTGTTCTCTGCAATCGTCACAGTTACTCCTGCGGGGATTGCAACTGGCATCTTTCCTATACGTGACATGCCTGATTCCTCCTACTTAGATTTTCGGAGAAGCCTTATGCGGCTTCTCTGTTTTCAGTCGCAATGAACTAATTACCAAACAAACGCCAGTACTTCGCCGCCGATTCCTGCTTTTCTGGCCTCTTTGTCAGTCATAACGCCCTGGTTTGTGGAAACGATAGCGATTCCCAGACCGCCTAAAACCTTAGGCATGTCTTCTGCACCTGCGTATACACGCAGACCAGGTTTGGAAATTCTCTTTAAGCCGGTAATGATCTTTTCATTTTTATCTTTACCGTATTTTAATGCAATACGAATTGTGGTCATAGCTCCATCTTCCACTAAATCGTATTTCTTGATATAACCTTCTCTTACCAGGATATCTGCAATCGCCAGCTTCATCTTGGAAGAAGGTACGTCTACTGTATCGTGTTTTGCAGTATTCGCATTACGAATTCTTGTAAGCATATCTGCAATCGGATCGCTCATAGTCATCTTAGGTTGCCTCCTTTTTCAATCTCTAATTTGGGATTATCCCTTACCAGCTAGCTTTCTTTACTCCTGGAATCTCGCCCTTGTAGGCCAACTCGCGGAAGCAAATTCTGCAAATTCCATATTTTCTTAAATAAGCATGCGGGCGGCCACAGATTCTGCAGCGATTGTATTCTCTGGTGGAGAACTTTGCCGGGCGCTGCTGCTTAATCTTCATTGAAGTCTTAGCCATGGATCATTCCTCCTGATTATTTTGCAAATGGCATGTTAAACAGTTTTAAAAGTTCACGGGCTTCTTCATCAGTCTTGGCGGTGGTGACGAAAATGACATCCATGCCTCTTACCTTGTCTACCTTATCGTATTCGATCTCAGGGAAGATCAACTGTTCTTTAATACCTAATGCGTAGTTTCCTCTGCCGTCAAATGCGTTGGGATTTACGCCGCGGAAGTCACGCACGCGGGGAAGCGCCAGGTTGATCAAGCGGTCAGCGAACTCGTACATTCTCTCACCTCTTAAAGTAACCTTGCATCCGATCGCCATGCCTTCACGGATCTTAAAGTTTGCCACAGACTTCTTTGCTCTGGTGGTAACAGCCTTCTGTCCGGAAATGATCTCCAGGTCTCTTACAGCAGAGTCTAAGACCTTGGCGTTGTCTTTTGCTTCGCCGACGCCCATATTGATGACGATCTTGTCCAGCTTCGGCACTTCCATGATGTTCTTATATCCAAATTTCTTGATCATAGCATCTACGATCTCGTTCTGATACATCTCTTTTAATCTGGCCAATTTCTATTCCTCCTCTCTGTAATTACTCAATCACTTTGCCGGTGGCCTTGGCAACACGAACTTTTTTGCCGTCCTTTACAGCAAAGCCCACTCTGGTTGCCTTGCCGTCAACTGCCAGCATCACGTTGGAAATATCAATGGGAGCTTCTTTATTTACAATGCCGCCATTGGGGTTGCCTGCACTTGGCTTGGTGTGCTTGGTAACCATATTGCAGCCTTCAACTGTCACTTTGTTCTTCTTGGTATCCACGTGGAGTACCTTGCCCTGCTTTCCATTATCTTTGCCGGCAATCACTTTTACTAAATCGTCTTTTTTAATCTTATTCACAGTGGACGCCTCCTTTTATAATACTTCCGGAGCCAGAGAAACGATCTTCATGAACTGCTTCTCACGTAACTCTCTTGCTACCGGCCCAAAAATACGAGTTCCTCTGGGAGTCTTGTCGTCCTTGATAATAACGGCTGCATTCTCATCAAATTTGATGTAGGAACCGTCTTTCCGGCGTGCGCCCTTTACGGTACGTACCACTACAGCCTTTACAACATCGCCCTTCTTTACAACACCGCCAGGTGTTGCATCTTTAACAGACGCAACGATGATATCACCAATGTTCGCATATCTTCTGGTTGAACCGCCCATAACGCGGATGCACAGGAGTTCCTTTGCACCAGTATTGTCGGCAACCTTTAATCTGGTTTCCTGCTGAATCATGCCTGTTTACTCCTTCCTCATTATCTTGCCTTTTCGATAATCTCAACAAGTCTCCATCTCTTGTCCTTGGACAGCGGCCTTGTCTCCATTACACGAACGGTATCGCCAATTGTGCACTCATTCTTTTCATCGTGTGCTTTTAATTTATAAGTTCTCTTAACAATCTTACCGATTACAGGATGCTTTACATGGTTCTCGATGGCAACAACAATGGTCTTATCCATCTTATTGCTTACGACTTTACCGGTACGCACTTTTCTAAGATTTCTTTCCACGGTAAATATGCTCCTTTCCTATTCTTGCCGCCGGGCCTCTATTACTGAGCAGCCTTTGCAGTGATAACAGTCTGAATACGCGCAATGTTTCTGCGTACTTCTTTGATTCTGCTGGTGTTATCTAACTGATTGGTTGCATTCTGGAATCTCAAATTGAACAGTTCTTTCTTAGCAGCAACTAATTCTTCGTTTAACTCTGCTGCGGTCTTTGCCTTTAAATTTTCTACATACTGATTAGTTTTCACTGTTATCACCGCCTTCTAAATCTGCCTTAGCAGCAATCTTACACTTGCAGGGTAACTTGTGCATAGCAAGACGCAATGCTTCACGGGCTGTCTCTTCCGGAACGCCGGCAATCTCGAACATAACACGGCCGGGCTTTACGACTGCTACCCAGTATTCTACGGAGCCTTTACCGGAACCCATACGGGTCTCAGCCGGCTTTGCTGTTACAGGTTTATCGGGGAAAATCTTAATCCAAACTTTACCGCCACGCTTGATGTAACGGGTCATGGCAATACGGGCTGCCTCGATCTGGTTGGACTTGATCCAGCACGGTTCAAGTGCTACCAGGCCGTACTCACCGTTGGAGATGGTATTGCCTCTCATTGCTTTTCCAGCCATGGAACCACGGAACTGTTTACGACGTTTTACTCTTTTTGGCATTAACATTATTTATCGCTCCCTTCCTTGTTGCCCTTAGTTGGAAGGACTTCGCCCTTGTAGATCCAGACCTTTACGCCAACTTTGCCGTAGGTGGTATCTGCTTCTGCGAATCCATAGTCAATATCTGCTCTTAAAGTCTGCAGCGGGATGGTCCCTTCGCTGTAGAACTCGGTACGCGCCATATCAGCGCCGCCCAGACGTCCGGCACAAGCTGCCTTGATGCCCTTCACGCCAGCCTTCATGGATCTGGACATGGTGGACTTCATTGCCCGGCGGAAGGAAACACGGTTCTCAAGCTGCTGTGCGATGGACTCAGCAACAAGCTGTGCATCCCGGTCAGGTCTCTTGATTTCCTTGATGTCAATAAATACTTTCTTGGAGGTCAGCTTCTGAACCTCAACTTTTAACTTTTCAATCTCAGCGCCGCCCTTGCCGATCACAACGCCCGGCTTTGCGGTATAAACGATAATTTTTACACGGTCAGATGCGCGCTCGATCTCTACTTTGGAGATACCTGCGCTGTATAATTTCTTCTTCAGGAACGTTCTGATCTTGTGATCCTCAACCAGACAATCAGCAAAATCAGCCTCTGCATACCACTTGGAATCCCAGTCTTTAATAACACCAACTCTCAGGCCGTGCGGATTTACTTTCTGTCCCATGCTCTGCCTCCTTATCTTTCATTCAGCACAACGGTAATGTGGCTGTTTCTCTTCTCAATTCTGTAGGCCCTGCCCTGTGCTCTCGGGTGGATTCTCTTCATAGTAGGAGCCTGGTTTGCGTAGCACTCCTCTACATACAGGTTTTCAACATTCATTCCGTTGTTGTTCTCAGCGTTTGCGATTGCTGACTCTAACAGTTTCTTAATTAAGCTAGAAGCATATCTGGGATTGTAGCTTACAATACCAAGTGCAGTCTGCACGTCTTTGCCTCTGATGGCATCTAATACAAAGCAAGCTTTCTGGACAGATACACGGGCATAAGACAGCTTTGCGCTGGGCCTGGTATCTTTCTTAGCATTTCTCTCTCTTTTGATTTGTGATCTATGTCCTTTAGCCATGACTCAAAAACCTCCTTTCAGTTCTTCTCTATCAGCGAACGCCAGACTTCTTCTCGTCTTTTCCGTGTCCTCTGTAGGTTCTGGTGGCAACGAATTCGCCTAATTTATGACCAACCATATCCTCGGTGATATATACCGGAACATGTTTTCTTCCGTCGTGTACTGCGATAGTATGACCGACCATGATCGGGAAGATAGTAGAACGGCGGGACCAGGTCTTAATGACCTGCTTCTGTCCGGATGCGTTCATCGCTTCTACCTTCTTCAATAAATGTGCGTCTGCGAATGGTCCTTTTTTCAGTGAGCGACCCATGTTCTAACCTCCTTCAATTATTTGATAACTCTGCCGTCACGTCTTCTTACGATCAGCTTGTTGGACTGCTTATTCTTCTTCCTGGTCTTTAAGCCAAGAGCAGGCTTGCCCCAGGGAGTGCAGGGACCGGGACGTCCGATACCAGTCTTACCTTCACCACCACCGTGCGGATGGTCGTTGGGGTTCATTACAGAACCGCGTACGGTAGGACGGATGCCCATGTGACGTTTTCTACCAGCTTTACCAATATTGATCAGAGCATGCTCACCATTGCCTACAACGCCGATAGTTGCGCGACAGGTGATGGGAACCATTCTCATCTCTCCGGAGGGAAGACGAAGGGTGGCGTATTTGCCTTCCTTTGCCATTAACTGTGCGGAGTTTCCTGCAGAACGAACCAACTGGCCGCCCTTGCCCGGATACAGCTCGATGTTGTGGATCTGAGCACCAACCGGGATTGCGGAAAGAGGCAGGCAGTTGCCGACCTTAGCCTCAGCCTGCTCGCCGCTCATAACCTTCATTCCGTCGGTCAGACCTTCGGGAGCCAGGATATAAGACTTGGAGCCGTCTGCGTAGCAGATCAGCGCGATGTTGGCACTTCTGTTGGGATCGTACTCGATACCGATAACAGTTGCCGGAATTCCGTCTTTGCTGTTTCTCTTGAAATCAACGATTCTATATTTTCTTCTGCTTCCACCGCCATGATGTCTGACAGTGATCTTACCCTGATTGTTACGGCCAGCATTCTTCTTCAGTGAAACTGTCAGAGATTTCTCCGGTGTTGTCTTGGTGATCTCGGAAAAATCAGAGCTGGTCATATGTCTTCTGGAAGGTGTATATGCTGTATACTTCTTAATACCCATGACACTTAAACTCCTTTTCAAATTTTATCACGATATAATGTTCATCGTATATGCGCGTCAGCGACAAGCAGGGACAGAGGTGGTTTAAAAATCTGCGCGTGCTCGCACGCAGGCAGGTTTTTAAAACAGCGATGTGCGGGCGACCGCCCGCGACCGAGGGATTTATCCCGAGGTGTCCTGCCCAGTTTCCTCTCTGCGCTTGTCCTGCGCTATGGCCTCTAATTACAGGCCCTGGAAGATTTCGATATCCTTACTGTCAGCGGTCAGTTTTACGATCGCTTTTTTGGACTTAGCAGTCGTTCCGACTACCATTCCTCTTCTCTTCCTTTTCCCGTCAATATTCATGGTGTTGACTTTCTCAACTTTGGTGCCCGGGAACATCTTCTCAACTGCTTCTTTAATCATAGCTTTATTGGCATCTACGTGTACCATGAAGGTATACTTTTTTTCTGCCATAGCATTCATACTCTTTTCGGTAACGACCGGTTTGAGGATGACGTCATAATATCTGATATCTGCCATTATGCATACACCTCCTCGATTGCTGCAACTGCTGCCTTGGTAGCAACAACAGTGTTGTACTTCAGAATGTCATATACATTGATGGTGTTAACCTGAGTGGTCTTTACATCCTGCACATTTCTTGCTGACAAGATCACGTTCTGATCATTGCTGTCCAGAACCACCAGGGCCTTTGCAACCTTCAGGTTCTTCATAACATTCACAAAGTTTTTGGTTTTAATTGCATCAAACTTCAGCTCATCAACAACAACAAACTTGTTGTCATTTACACGGCTGGTCAGAGCAACTCTCAGAGCAGCTCTTCTCTCTTTCTTGTTCAGTCTAATGGTATAATCTCTGGGAACCGGAGCAAATACCACACCGCCGCCGGTCCACTGAGGAGCTCTGGTTGAACCCTGTCTTGCATGACCAGTACCTTTCTGTCTCCAGGGCTTTCTTCCTCCGCCGGATACTTCGGAGCGGGTCTTTGCTTTCTGAGTGCCCTGACGTTTATTTGCAAGCTGGCTTACAACTGCCAGGTGTACCAGATGCTCATTCATCTCCACACCAAACACAGCGTCGTTTAACTCTAAGGTGCCAACTTCGTTACCTTCCATATTGTAAACAGCTACATTTGCCATTTATGTGTTCCTCCTTTCCTATGCAAAAGCTTACTTGGAAACTTTTGTGGTTTCCTTGATGGTTACTAAGGACTTCTTCGGTCCGGGTACGGAACCCTTCACCAGAATCAGATTGTTGTCAGCGTCAACGCGAACAACTTCCAGATTCTGTACAGTCACCTGAACGTGGCCCATGTGACCAGGCATTCCCTTGCCCTTGAATACGCGGCCAGGAGTCGTAGCAGAACCGTTGGAACCCTGATGGCGGTGGAACTTGGAGCCGTGAGCCATAGGTCCTCTGTGCTGTCCATGTCTCTTAATAGCGCCCTGGAAGCCTTTGCCCTTGGAAATAGCGGTTGCATCAATCTTATCGCCTGCTGCGAACACGTCTGCCTTGATCTCATCCTTAACAGAGTAGTCCTCAGCGTTGTCTAAACGAAATTCTCTTACGTATCTCTTGTAGGATACGCCAGCCTTATCAAAGTGGCCCTTCACCGGCTTGCTGACCAGCTTTTCTCTCTTGTCAACAAAACCGACCTGTACTGCTTTGTAACCATCGTTTTCAACAGTCTTAACCTGAGTTACTACGCAGGGACCTGCCTGAAGAACGGTTACCGGAACTAACACTCCATCTTCATTGAAGATCTGAGTCATTCCGACTTTAGTTGCTAAAATCGCTTTCTTCATTTTCTAACCTCCTGTTTCTTTTCTACAGCGGAGCGCCTTGGCGCTCATCCTAGAACAGTCCAGAATCTATCTAAACCCTTCAGGATATTTCCTTAATTATTTGTTTTTCATCTTGATGTCGATGTAGACACCTGCCGGCATTTCCAGTCTGGATAATGCATCTACAGTCTTCTGGCTCGGGGTAATGATATCGATCAGTCTCTTGTGAGTTCTCTGCTCAAACTGCTCTCTGGAATCTTTGTACTTGTGTACGGCACGCAGAATGGTAACTACCTCTTTCTTCGTGGGCAGCGGAACCGGACCGCTCACCTTTGATCCCGTCTTTTTTACAGTTTCGATAATTTTTCCAGCAGACTGATCTACCAGCTGATGATCATACGCCTTTAATGTGATCCTCATTACTTGACTTGCCATAAAAAAAGTCGCCTCCTTTTCGCACTTTTACATCTAAGTACGACAAGCGGTGACTGTACACGTTTCCGTGTGTGTCCTCCAGGACCTCACACTCATGCTGCCTTTCATTTCTGTTGCAGATGTTTAATTGGTACAGTGACTTGTCGCCAGTTTCCTAACTTGACATTCGCTCCACGGAAAAACCTGCCACAGCGGGCAGCAACCTCGCGCTTCATCGCTATCATGTCACAGCCTTGTCACTATATCACAGAATCTGCCAAAATGCAAGGGTTTTTTTACTTATTTTTTACGCCAGCAAAAATTGGGCAAATCTTCTATGTATAGAGGGGGCCGAATCGCTCTTCCAAACGCTTCAGCCCCCTGAAACTCATGAATTTCAAGCCCTATTTTTAATAGTTATCCCAGCTTTCCCACCACAGCGGCTCCTGTGGGCTGGCAAAAGTCTCACTTCCCACATCTTCGTCATTGATCTTCAAAATAATGCCATTGCTTCCGGTTTTGTATTTCGTCCCATTGTTGTCCCGAACCGTCGTATTTTTCACAGTCTTGCCGCTGGTATTGACCAGATAATTCTTCATGCCGCTGCTGGTCGGCAGAGAAATTGCCAGGTATTTATCTCCGCTGTCTGCATACTGAAGGCGTCCCATATAGTACAGATATCCTCCGTTAACGCCAGTGTATCCCTTTCCGGAATCCAGGAAATAGTACTGAACAACGTTTCCGTCAGACTCCTCTACTTTTTGCTTTCCTGTCAGCATCGCACAGTTCAATCTGTCGCTGCCGAAGTAATACGCAGTGTATTCCCCTTCGTCCTCATCCGTATAGACTTTATGGAGACCGTAGATGGGATTTCCTTTCTCGTTAAACAGGAATGTCAGGCCATTTACTCTCTTTAAGTCCTTTGTAGTCGCCTGGCCCTCTTCCGGTCCCATCTCCGGAATTCCTCTGGAATCAAAATAGTACCACTGAACATCTCCGTAATCGTCAAATTCTTCCGGGGCGTACAGAGACATCCAGGTGCCGGTAACAGCTTTTCCATTTTCATCATAGTATTTATAGCTTTCAATGGTACTGTCCTCACCTACATTCTTCCATCCGGTCTGCATCCGTCCGGTATAGTCGAAGCAGTAGTATTCCCCGTTAATCTTTCTTTCCTGATATTCGGAGCCGTTTGAATCGTCCGGAACCACTTTCTTCCCATTGGAACCAAAATAGTACCAGTATGTGCCATCGCCGGCGTTGGCGTCAACCGGCTCATTTCTGGAATCCTCCTCGTAATACTCATCCTCCGGCGGATACAGCTTCTGCCAGCCCGTAACCATAGCTCCGGACTCATTGGTATAATACGTATTATCGAGAACCCAGCCGGTCTGCATCACGCCCTCTTCATCGAAGTAGTACCACTTATTATTGATCTTCTTCCACATCTCTTCCACGCGCTTGCCGTCAGAATTAAAGTAGTACCACACCAAGCCGTCGTAATTTCCGGAATTTGACTCTAACTGAAGCCATTTTCCGGCAGCCATAACGCCATCGTTATCCACATAGTAGGTATCATCGATCCAGGAATTGGTAACCATATATCCATTCCCGCCGATATAGCGCCACAACCCGTCGGCGCCTTTTCTCCAGACATCGGTCTCCCGGTTTCCTGAATTGTCGTAATATTCCCAGGCACCGCTGGAAGTCTGCTGCCATCCTGCCGCCAGGGCAGTTGTTGCTCCCCCGACAACAAGCGCCGCTGTCAGACCCAGAACTGCCAGTCCCTTTCTTTTCATAATGAAAACCACTCCTTCTCTTATGTCGGCTCTACCAATATTACCATTTATTGTAGCAAGAATTTTCAAAGAATTCAACCAAAATAATCTTTCAATTCTATTACAATTATACGCATCTGGTACTGTCCTTTACTTGACGTTTCCGCCGTCTCTTCTGTATAATCATTGCAGGATTTCACAACACAGCCGTCAAAAAGAAAGGATTTTTAATATGTGGATTGCCGATAAATGGAATGATTACGAAGTGATTGACTGTTCTAAAGGAGAAAAGCTGGAACGCTGGGGGGACTATCTCCTGATCCGTCCAGATCCTCAGGTTATCTGGGAAACACCGAAAACAGACAAAAGGTGGAAACGCCCCAACGGCCATTACCACCGAAGCGCAAAAGGCGGCGGCGAATGGGAATTTTTCAGCCTGCCCCAGCAGTGGGCCATTCATTATGGCAGCCTGACGTTCAACCTGAAACCGTTCAGCTTTAAGCATACCGGGCTTTTTCCGGAGCAGGCTGCCAACTGGGATTGGTTCGGCCAAAAAATCCAGGAAGCCGGACGCCCTGTAAAGGTACTGAATCTCTTTGCCTATACCGGCGGTGCTACACTGGCCGCAGCAGCCGCCGGAGCCGCTGTCACTCATGTGGACGCCTCCAAGGGCATGGTCACCTGGGCCAGAGAAAACGCCAAATCCAGCGGTCTGGAGCAGGCTCCAATCCGCTGGATTGTAGATGACTGTATTAAATTTGTGGAGCGGGAAATTCGCCGTGGAAACCATTATGATGCCATCATTATGGATCCTCCCTCCTATGGCAGGGGTCCCAAAGGGGAAATCTGGAAAATCGAAGATGCGATTCACCCGCTGGTAAAACTGTGTGCTCAGTTGTTGTCGGAAAAGCCGCTGTTTTTCCTCATCAACTCCTACACTACAGGCCTGGCTCCTTCTGTTCTGTCTTACCTCATCGGAACCGAGGTGATCCCATCTTTCGGAGGCCATGTCAAAGCCGAAGAAATCGGACTGCCTGTTTCCGGAAACGGTCTGGTACTCCCCTGCGGTGCATCCGGAAGATGGGAAGCCTGAGCTGCCGCCCTGCAGCCGGTTACTGAATTTCCCGGACCATGCAGTACTGCTTTAAGTCAAAGGGCTTCCTCTCCAGAATGCCAAAGATTTTAAAGCCAAAATGCTGGTACAGTGCCACATTCTTCTCATTATGTGTTTCCAGAGAAATCATAAGCCTGTGGGAATGGGCGTAGGCAATCGTCTCCTGAAGCAGAAGTCCTCCGTATCCGTGCCCCTGTTTTTCAGGGGCTACCGCCAGGTAGATGATGTGCAGACGCTCTTCCTGGTGGAGCTGATCCGTCCAGCGCGAGTTCAGATAGTCTTTCCCCATAATAAAATTATGAAGAGTTTTCAGACTGGGATCTTCTTTGATCAGATACCCGTCCGTCTCGAGCTGGGCGCGAACCTCCGTCAAGTAGTATTTGACCAGGTTATACGGTTCAGATTCATCAGAAACTACAAGGATACTGTTGATTTCCGGGCTGTCTGCAAATATCTCGCAGGTTTCAAAAAATTCCGTCATATCACACTGAAACAATTCAGGCATCAGCCGCTTTCTCGTTTCCTCGTCCGGAATCAGCTTACAGTACAGCGGATCTTTGGCAAAGCAAAGGGTGAGGAGCTTTTCCAGCCTTTTTAAATCCTTCTTCTTTACCCGGTACAGTTTATCACTGTCCATAATCAAATCTCCTCTTTATCTCATTTATTTCCCGAGTCATTTTTTCTACGGATTCTGTTATATATCGAATGTCGTCCCGGTAGTAGGCTTCCTGCCTTGCAGCCGCTTCCTGCAGAAGTTTTTTCTCCTCCTCCAAATCCCCGTCCCCGGCATTCTCCCGGCTCAGATGCTCCTGCAACAGGGTCACCACCCGGTACAGGTTCTCGTGGTGAACGATCCTGCCCGCCCCCCATCTCAGCCGTTGTCTCGGCTGATTCAGCACATAATCTGTAAAGTAGGAGAACACGGCCTCTTCAAAGAGGAAGGCATAGGCATTATTATCAATCCCATACAGGCAATCCAACGCTCCTTTTACGTCCCCTTCTTTCAGACAATCCAGCGACCGGTTCAGATGAGACAGATTCCGCTCTGCCGCTTCCTGCGGAAACAGAACACAGTCCTGCCAATCCAGGCGCACAAAATAGTCCTGACTCTTCTTAAACAATGACAGGAGTGCTTTGAAAATCTCTGTTTTCTCTCCCACCGGTATTTCTGCGCCATCATTGATTCCTTTAATTCGGCGATACAGATCATCAGCCGCTTCCCTGGCCTCTCTCAGGCGCGAAATCAGAAGCTCCTCCCCTTCTTTCCCTTCCCGGATGCTCGTTTCAACAGCAGAGAAAAGTTTTCCAAAGTCCAGCGGAGGCAGCTTCAATCGGTCTAATGCCAGAACCAGCCTGCCGTACAATTCATGGTGAAACCGGTATACGGCCGGGTCATAAAAATTTTCGTTGTCAAACTGTGAATGGTAATGGGTCTCCATAAACAGACCGACGCTGAAGTCATTGACCATGGAAGGAATCCCCGAAATTGCCATCGAAAAATCATCCGACCACGTCTCAATCGGGCATAAAACCTGCACACCCTCAGGAAAGGCCGCGCTGTCCTCCGGCACCGTCTTTAAGAATTCCTCTAAAAATCCCGAATACTCATATGTACTTCTGATGGCGTCCTTCTTTCCATGGGCATGGGCAGGCAGTTCAAAGTTCAGGTCTGCGATCATCCTTCCCGGCCAGTCAGGATGAACGGTAAAGACCTGCTCATAAGCCCCCACAGACCAATCATACTTGGAATTGATACACCCCCACTCCTCTGCAGCCATCGCACAGAAAACCAAGGTCCTCTCCGGCTGATAACCGATTTTTATAAGTCCGGCTGCAATGCCCAACATCATAGCTACAGCCGCATTGTCGTCCTGAAAACCGCTGAAATACGAATCATAATGGGCCGACAGAAGAATCATTTCTTCAGAATCCCTTCCTGGGATAGTTCCAATAATATTATACGATTCCTGCCCGCTCCTGACATGGGACTCCGCGTCAAACTCCACAGTAACGCTGTCTTTCCCATTTTCTCTGGCTGCCTCCAGAGCCCTTTTCAGCACAGCGGCATCGGCCTGAGAAATAGAAAACGCCGGAGCGTCGGCAGGCCCGGCTATATCCTGTGCGTTCAGCGCTCTGCTGCTGATTTCTCCGTATCCGCCTTCCTGAACCGCCAGCACGGCTGCAGCGCCCTTTAGATGAGCCTGATACACCGGATAGTTAATCCACCATTCTTCCCTCTGATTCATTTCCACCAGAACCAGTTTTCCTGCAGCATCCAGACTCTCGTAGTCTTTTGCCGTTCCCTTGCCCGCATAGACTACCTGGTACGTCTGAAAACCATTTGTATCAAACTCTGTCTGGTAGGATCCCAGTTGAAATTCATACTGTTTTCCCGCTTCGTCCTGAAACCGCATAACCGCCCTGCGAAATTCCCATGAATCCAATTGAATCCGATCCTTATGAACATTTTTCAGACCGATCCGCCGCATTTCTGCCGCCAGCAGTTCTCCCGTCTCGAGCTCTGCCGCGGAACCGGCAGTTCGGTATCCTAATACAGGGTTGGTTTTAGGCCCCTCCATCTTTTTTGCCAGCCTATAAGAGGCATCTATATCTAAAGCATTTACAAATCGTTTTTCCCAACTCAATGTTCTGTCACCACTCTTTCGCCCAAAGTATAGCACTCCGCCCCTTGAAAATCAAGAAGCCCATTTCATTGCATGTACCGCCAGAAAATGGTACAATCTTTTAGAAATATTTTATAAAAGGAAAGGATACTATTCTTATGGTAATCAGACCATACACCCCTCAGGACTGCCGGCAAATAGCACAGCTCTTTTATGATACCGTTCATTCAGTCTGTTTAAAGGACTATACAGAGGAACAGGCCAACGCCTGGGCCGACGGCTGCATCGACCCGGACAAATGGAATCAGTCCTTTACAGAACATATCACTTATGTGGCAGAGCAGAACGGCGTGATTACCGGTTTTGGCGATATTGTTCCGGACGGCTACCTTGACCGGCTCTATGTCCACAAAGACTATCAAAAACAGGGCATCGCCTCTGCTATCTGCGACGCCCTGGAACAGGCTGTTGATACCCCCTGCATTCTGGTGCACGCTTCCATCACCGCGCGCCCGTTTTTTGAAAACCGGGGCTACCGTCTGATCAGGGAACAGACCGTAGAGCGCCACGGGATCCCTCTGACCAATTTTGTTTTAGAATTGAAGCGCTGAGAGTATCTCATCAACAGACGCCTTCAACATCAGATTCACGGCTTTTGAATTCTCCAGTTTTGTATAATAATAAAGCCCATCCTCCGTTTCTGCTCCCACCTCCAGGCTGACGGTTCCGGATTCATCCCCACTGGTATACGTGTAGGTCAGTGTCAGCCGCTGAGAATCCAGACCATATTCCTCCATCTTTTCATCCGACGGGTTAAAATCAACACAAGAATCCACCGATAAGGCCGCAATGGAAACAGCGGCCTCATCCGGCCAGCCATCCTCATCGCCAAGGAAACGGGCTGTCTGCCCATCTCTCTCTATGCGAATCTCTGTAATATCTTCCGACGTAATATTGGGCAGTTCATCCAGCTTGATCCAATCATACAGGCTATCGCCAGCCAGGGTGACCAGAGCGTCGCCGACCGTGTAGACCAGATTATCCCCGTCTTTTCGGGCGTAATACTCGCCTCCGCTGGTTTCATTTCCAATATATAGAGTTACCTCCGCTCCGTCTTCCCCCTTCACGGTGAATCTGTATGCCGGCTTTTCCAGTCCATACTCTTCCAGATCTTCGGCTATTCCCAGACTGCGAACTGCCTCCAGCTTTTCCGCCGCTGCCGCCAGGCTGTCAACCCGGCTGGAGTTAACCGGAAATTCACTGTCATCTCTCCGCTCCCATCCTCCGCTGTCATTCTTTACGAAGTCTACGGCCAGGGTTTCTGTTTCATAACCAATCTCTATTACAGGGCTTCCCGATGTCAGATAAATCTTTGCTGCCTCACTCTCTTCTTTCTGACGTTCCTGCAAAACTGCCGTATATCCGGATACTCCCAGGTACGAGGCGCACATGACTGCCAAAATCCCCAATCCGATTCCCATTGGCCTTTTTTTCACAGCATTCCTCTCCTTCCTACAATTTTCTTCTGTGTGTCCAGACCGCGAATCCCGTTATCAGCACAGCGGCCGGTATCACAAAAATAAACAGCATTGCCCACATTCCTCCATTTACAATGGAGTTGTAAGGTTCCTGAAGACTTTTGGCCGGTATGGAAATATTTGTCACATCGTCAAAATTCCACGTCACCGCATTCATGAATACCTCCAGGTTGGCCAAATTAGTAAAGCTCCCGGTAATATATTCCGAAATAAGCGACGGAGCTGCAATCACCGTCAGTTTTCCTTCCCCATCCTCCAGGGTTTTGACCCCGGTCATAGCCAGCGCATAGGAATCGCTTTCGCTCTGTCCTTCTTCTGTCACCAGAACGCCATTTTCTGAGGTCATCAAAAATGTATCTGTCTCCACATTTTCAGACTTCTCCGCTTTCTCGGCCAAGGCTCCGCTCTGCATAACTAGAACAGCCAGGGAAGAATCCATCCCGCTGACAATCTCGCTGGTTCCGTATTCTGGAAAAATACAAAAGAGATCATTCTGATAGTACCTCTCCGTATCTGCAACCAGCCCCTTTTCCATGCGGATCCCGTATTCTCCCATCACCTCTTCCAGATTCGGCATATCCGTCCCCGTATAGCCGGCAAGGATCATCACATGCCCGCCGCTGTTTAAGTAATCCAAAATAGAGTCTTTTTCATCATCCGCCAGATCAGCCAAAGGATTATTGATAATCAGAAGGTCACAGTCTTCCGGAATTCCGCTGTCCGTCAAAATATTTACAGTATCTTCCTCGATGCCGGATTTCTCCAAAAGGTCTGTCACGCTCTGAGATAGCCCTTCTTCTCCATGGCCTTCTGTCCGGTAGGCCTTCTTTTCGACGTCGCTGGTCACACGGGCGATTGCGCTGGTAATCTGTCCCTCCCCGTCAAATTCCGTTTCCACAAGTTGCTGATAGTAAAGGTACGCCATCTGGTCATATACAATAATCTCCTCAAAAGGGATCGTTTCCTTTTTGCCGGTTTCTTCGCAGTTGATCAGGAGACTGTTGTTCTCCGCCCCCATTCCTGTCACCTGATCCGGATGCAGGACAGAATCGATGGTTTCCGCATGAACCCACGGTGATGCCTCTTCATAACGCTCTACCAGTTCTGTAATTCTTTCATCTGTCAAAGTCGGATCAGCCACTATATAAATAGTAACATCCCTCGTCAGACCAGCCAGAAGCTCCTTTGTCGTATCGCTGAGAGTATATAGTTTCTCTCCTGACAAATCCCACTTTCTTGCGCTCTCCGGCAGCTTCTGTACGGTCATATTAAACAGCACCACTGCCGCTGCCGCGACCAAAGACAGCGCGGCAGTATACCCGCCTTTTTTCAATCTTCTTGTCATGCCTTCCTCCTCTAGCTCCACCTGCGTTTTTCAACCGTCTGAACCGTAAGGAAAATGAAAAATACAATCGCACTTAAATATCCCAGAAGACCCCCGAGATCAAACAGATGATTGTACACAAATGTGTTAAAGATCTCTGTCACAGAAAAATAGCTCAGAACATCTGTCAAGGCATGTTCCAATGTGGATGGGGCAAGCAAATAAATCGCTGCAATCACCGCCAGCCCACCTGCCTCGAAAGCGGCCGTTGACTTGCCGTGGCTTGTCATTTTGTAGTACACCAATAACAGCAGACTCCAGAGCAGAGCAAATCCGGCTGCCGAGCCGGAAGCCGTCACTGGAATAAGCTCCAAGAGGGCCGGCCACAGCAGCAAAATCAACAGCGCGCCAAACGTTCCCACCGCTGCTATCACCTGGCTTTCTGTCATCGCTGAAATCAGCATTCCCATCGCAATAAACAGGCAGCCCATCAAAAAATATGCCAAAATCGATGCATAGTCGGCTGCCAGATAGGCCGTCCCGTTAAAATAGATAATCAGAGGGCACAGGCAGGATATCAGCACTGGCACCGCAAAAACAGTCACCATAGACAAATACTTGCCCAACACCATCCCAGTCACAGTCAGCGGGGATGTCAAAAGGAGCTGATCTGTCTTTAGTCTGCGTTCTTCTGCCATTGATCGCATCGTCAGAACAGGGACGGCTACCATCATGATTGTAGTAAGGCCGGACAATGCATAGGAAAAGTAAGGGTATCCGCCATTTAAATTATAAGTCAAAAAATAAATCCCGGTAAACAGCACCAGAAAGGCAACAAAGAGCCAGCCCGTCATGGAATCAAAATATGCTTTCAGCTCCCGCTTATAAATCGCCTTCATTTCGCTCCTCCTCTTTCCCCTGCTCTCCTGTCAGCTCCAGGAACACTTCTTCCAGAGATGCTCTTTGCAGATTCATAGCCAATATCGGAAGCCTCTGGTCTGCAAAGGCAAAAAACAGGGATTCTCTCACATCCTCTGCCATTTCCAGGGAGACCCGGACACAGCCGTCTTCTTCGGCTTCCAGATGGTATTCTCTTTCTGGCACTGCAAGGTCTAAGACTTCCCCGACTGCCTCTGCGCTCCCTCTGACCAAAAGTTCCAGCATTTTTTCTCCAGTCATCTTCTTTTCCAGATTCTCCGGCGTATCACTTGCAATCAGCCGCCCATGGGAAATGATCAGAATATGGTCACAGACAGCACTGACCTCGGACAGAATGTGAGAACTTAAAATTACGGTATGGTTCTTTCCCAAACTCCTGATCACATCCCGTATCTCTATGATCTGCTTCGGATCCAGCCCCACCGTAGGTTCATCTAAAATAATCACATCCGGCATCCCTAATACCGCCTGGGCCAAGCCGACTCTTTGCCGGTAACCTTTTGAAAGATTTCTGATCAATCTCTTCTCCACACCATTCAGCCCTGCCAGTTTCTTTGCCTCAGCCGTCGCTTCCCTCCGCGTCCCGGCCGGAATCTTCTTCAGCTCTGCCGCAAAATTCAGGTATTCATCCACCGTCATTTCTATATAAAGAGGGGGAACTTCCGGCAGATATCCAATATTTTTCTTTGCTTTTTCGGGTTCATCCAAAATGTTATGGCCGTCAATCCAGACCTCACCTTCCGTTGCCCCCAAATATCCGGTGATGATATTCATCGTTGTCGATTTTCCTGCGCCGTTGGGCCCTAAAAAGCCATAGATTTGACCGTCCTCTACCGTAAAATTCAAGTGATCGACAGCCATATGGCCGCCGTAATCCTTGACCAGGTTTTTTACTTCTATCACAAATCCTGCCTCCCAAATCGTTTTCTCCCCATCATATCCAACGGCTGTGAATCCGCTGTGTAAAAACTGTGATGATTCTGTGTCCTCTAAAACCTTCAACAGAGAGGGCCAGCTTCACCGGAACAAACGGCCTTTTGACCCTGGCATGATTTTATGGTATAATGAGCCTTGCAGAGCTCCGTGCTTGCACAGGGAGCTCTATAAGGCGAATGCCTCATCGAGCCGATAGGCGAGATGGTA
>CAJFOF010000064.1 GCA_904395885.1 uncultured Lachnospiraceae bacterium | reverse complement strand
AGAAGTGGCGGAATTGGCAGACGCGCACGGTTCAGGTCCGTGTGGTAGCAATACCGTGAGAGTTCAAGTCTCTTCTTCTGCACGATATGATGAGATCCGAATCTGTTTGAGATAAATAGATTCGGATTTTTTCTTTCTCAAGGGAGCGGGGTATCTGGCGGGATACCTCCGCTTTTGTCGTTGTAAAGAAGAGGAAAATCGTGTATAATAGCCAATGCAGGTTGTTTATAGAATCAAATCAGGAGGAAATCATGCTTACATTAGAGAATATATCCTTTGACGTAAAAGGCGAAGGGGGAGAAAAAGAAATCATCAAGAATCTGAGCCTGACAATTGACGAGGGGAAATTTGTGGTAATTACCGGACCCAACGGAGGCGGAAAGTCTACAATGGCAAAGCTGATAGCAGGTATTTACAAGCCCACATCAGGAAGGATTCTTTTTAATGGAACTGATATTACAGAAGCTGGAATTACGGAAAGAGCTAATATGGGAATCAGCTTTGCATTTCAGCAGCCTGTCCGGTTTAAAGGCGTGCAGGTTCTGGATTTGATCCGTCTGGCAGCAAAGAAAAAATTGTCTGCGGCCGATGCATGCCAGTATTTGTCTGAAGTGGGCCTGTGTGCCAAAGATTATATCAACAGAGAAGTCAATGCAAGTCTTTCCGGAGGGGAGCTGAAGAGAATCGAGATCGCCACGGTTCTGGCCAGAAATACTCAGCTTTCGGTGTTTGACGAGCCGGAGGCAGGAATTGACCTGTGGAGCTTCCAGAATTTAATTCAGGTATTTGAGCGGATGAGAGAGAGCACCAACGGCTCTATTTTGATTATCTCCCACCAGGAGCGGATTTTGAACATTGCTGATGAGATCGTTGTGATAGCAGACGGTCAGATTGCTAAAAAGGGAAGCCGTGATGAGATCCTGCCCCAGATTATGGGGACAGCGTCTGCAGTAGATGCCTGCAGCGTACTGAATCGCTGATTGTGAAGGAGGATGAGAAAATGGGACAGTTTGACCAGAAGATAGATGCAATCCAGATGCGAATCCTGGAGGAGGTAGCCGGACTCCACGAGGTCCCTGAGGGAGCATACAATATCCGGGCTAATGGAAAGACGGCGCAGCGTTCCTCTACAGCCAATATTGACATTATATCCAAAGAGGACGGGAGCGGAATTGATATTAAAATTCGGCCTTTTACAAAACATGAAAGCGTTCATATCCCGGTGGTTCTCAGCCAGAGCGGTCTGACGGAAACGGTGTATAACGACTTCTATATAGGAGAGGGAGCCGATGTGGTGATTGTGGCAGGCTGCGGTATTCACAACTGCGGAGACCAGAAATCTGAGCACGATGGAATTCACCGTTTCTTTGTCGGAAAAAATGCAAAGGTGAAATACGTAGAAAAGCATTACGGCGATGGCGATGGTAAGGGCCAGAGAATCCTGAACCCGGTTACTGAGGTTACGATGGAAGAAGGCAGCTACATGGAGATGGAGATGGTTCAGATCAAAGGGGTCGATTCCACCAAGAGAACCACGGTGGCGGATCTGGATAAGAATGCCAAACTCATCGTCAGAGAACGCCTTCTAACCCACGGAAGTCAGGATGCTGAGAGCAGCTTTGTGGTAAATTTAAACGGCGAGGATTCCAGCGCTGATGTTGTCTCCCGGTCGGTTGCCAAGGAGAATTCCCATCAGAAATTTGTTTCACAGATCAATGGCAATACAAGATGTGCCGGTCATACAGAGTGCGATGCAATTATTATGGACGATGCGAAAATCGTAGCGGTTCCTGAGCTGACAGCTAATGATGTCGATGCGGTGCTGATTCATGAGGCGGCGATTGGAAAGATTGCCGGAGAACAGATTATCAAGCTGATGACTTTGGGGTTGACAGAGGAAGAGGCGGAAGCTCAGATTGTCAATGGATTTTTGAAGTAACATAGAGAGGTGCTTTCGAAGCTGCGGTGCAGTTGTCGAAAACACCTTCTTTTTTCTGTCCTCTGTTCATAAAATGTCAGAAACAGAAAAAGGAAAGATTTATGCAGGATCAAAAACTGGAACCACTGTTAAACCTGGCTCTCGATGCGCCCAGAGAAGACTTTCTCCGTTCCCAGTCCCTGCAGACCGGCTACAATCCTGTGACAAGGACCTGGAAGCTGATTGTCCGTCACAGCAGGGATATCAGTGAGGTAGATGCCTTAGGGGCCAAGCGGGAGGAATTGTTGAACGGTTATGCGATTTTAGAAGCCCCGGAGGATCGGATTGATGAAATCAGCTCTCTCCCTCAGATCGAATTTGTAGAGAAGCCGAAACGTCTTTTTTTTGCCGACAGCCGGGCCAGGGCTGCTTCTTGCCTGTCGCAGGTTCAAGCCGGCACCTCTGCGCCGGCAGGAGCCTTGAATCTCACCGGAAGAGGAGTTCTGATTGCGGTCATTGATTCAGGGATCGATTACTTTCACAGGGATTTCTGCAATCCTGACGGAACCACTCGGATTATAGAGTTATGGGATCAGGATCTAAAACGGAAATTTACGGCAGAAGAAATCAATCAGGCCCTGGAGATGAACCGTATAGGAGGAATAGAGGACGGCAGGAAGCTGGTTCCTTCCACTGACCTCAGCGGCCACGGCACGGCTGTAGCCGGGATTGCTGCCGGTAATGGTTGGGAGAGCGGGGGCCGGTATCGGGGCGTTGCCTATGAAAGCAGCCTCTTAATAGTAAAGCTGGGAACATCTGACAGAGATGGATTTCCCAGGACGACAGAACTGATGGAGGCGGTCAATTATGCGGCGATCCGGGCAGTGGAACTGGAAATGCCCCTGGTAGTCAATTTGAGTTTTGGAAACACCTATGGTTCTCATGATGGAACTAGTTTGCTGGAGACATTTATCAGTGATTTGTCAGGCTATGGACGGATGACTGTCGTGGTGGGCACCGGAAATGAGGGCGCCAGCGGAGGTCACACCTCGGGCAATGTAAGGATGGGGGAAGTCACAGAAATCGAACTGTCCATTGCCCCTTATGAAACAGGGCTGGGACTTCAGCTCTGGAAGAGCTATGCAGATGTCTACGAGATGGAATTGATTACTCCGTCCGGGGAGACCAGCGGCCCTATTGACAGCAGACTGGGAGCCAGAACTCTCAGCTATGGAGGAACCAGAGTTTTGCTGTATTATGGAAAGCCCAGTCCATTTAGTACGTCTCAGGAAATTTATTTTGATTTTATCCCTGATGGGCAGTATCTGGACAGTGGGATCTGGAAAATCCGACTGAATCCTGTCAAGATCGTTACCGGAGCTTACAATGCCTGGCTTCCATCACGGAATATCTTAAATCCGGCTACCCGTTTTTTATCCACTCAGCCAGAAACGACTCTCACGATTCCCTCAACGGCGGCCAAGGTAATTTCGGTCGGAGCATACAATGACAGTGCACAGGCTTATGCGGATTTTTCAGGCCGTGGATTTACGAGAAACGGTATGGTAAAACCGGATCTGGCGGCTCCCGGAGTGGATATTACCGCCCCAAGGAGAGGAGGCGGCTACGAATCGGTTAGCGGAACCTCCTTTGCAGCTCCGTTTGTCAGCGGGAGTGCAGCTCTTCTGATGGAATGGGGGGTGATCCTAGGAAATGATCCATTCCTTTATGGAGAGAAGGTAAAGGCCGGCCTGATTCGGGGAGCCAGGCAGCTTCCGGGATATTTTCGCTGGCCTAACCCTCGACTCGGCTATGGCTGTCTCTGTGTAAAAGACAGTATTTTTCTGTAATTACAGGGCTTTATATTGAGAAAAGTGGTCAATAAAATCTCCGAAACAGAACTTGAAAGAAAAAATGTTAGAAATTGGAAAAATATTTGCAGAAAGACGAAAAAACGCCCCCATTTCTGCAAAATATCGTCTACACTAGACATATAAAGGAGAGGATGCGTATGAAGGTAAATGAAGCGACAATTGCGCGGATCAGAGAGTTGAGCAAGGCTCAACGGCTTTCCATGTATGAGTTATCCTATCGTACCGGGATGCCGCCGTCTACCGTGAAAAGCATCATGAATGGTAAAAGCAAAAATCCTGGAATCGTAAACATTAAAAAAATTGCGGAGGGTTTAGGTCTTACTATTCGGGAGTTTTATGACTGCGAAATGTTTGACAATCTGGAACAAGATGAGTAAGAGTTTAGGAAATAGGGCCATCGCACAGGAGTTTGGTGCAATGGCCCTGTTTTATTCCGTAAGAAATGGTGTTAAATACGTGGCTGGTGTGATATAATAATAGAGTATATGGCCAAACCGCAGCAGGATATGCAAGACAAAGGAAGAATGGATTCCGTAAGAAAAGGAGAGTGACGAAATGGTGATTCGCGAGTCAATGGAAGAATGGGAGGCTCAGTATCTCAGCCCGTATGCTTCTTTGAGCAGGAATACCAAAGGAAGAGAGGTTCCGGAGCCACTATGCGATATCCGGCCGGAGTACCAGAGAGACAGAGACAGGATTCTGCACAGCAAGGCATTTCGCAGGCTCAAGCACAAGACACAGGTGTTTTTGTCGCCGGAGGGCGATCATTATCGGACTCGACTGACTCATACCCTGGAGGTCTCTCAGATTGCCAGAACAGTGGCGAAATCGTTGCGGTTGAACGAATCTTTGACAGAAGCCATTGCTCTGGGGCACGACCTGGGCCATACGCCTTTTGGCCATTCGGGGGAGGCTGTGCTGGACAGGCTGTGCGAGGATGGTTTTGCCCACTACAGACAGAGCGTTCGGGTAGTGGAAAAACTGGAAAAGGGCGGAAAAGGACTGAACCTGACCTGGGAAGTCAGGGACGGCATTCTGAACCACCGAACTTCCGGTCATCCTGCCACATTGGAAGGAGCGATTGTACGCCTTTCTGATAAGATTGCATATATCAACCACGATATTGACGATGCAATCAGAGCCAGGATGTTTGTGGAGGAGGAGCTGCCGTCTGAGTATACCGATATACTGGGACATAGTGTGCGGGAACGGCTTAATGTGATGATTCATGATATTATTGCAAACAGCCTGGATAAACCGCAGATCTGTATGTCTCCGGGAATGGAGGAGGCTATGAAGGGGCTCAGAAGCTGGATGTTCAAGCATGTTTATATGAATGAGATTCCCAAAGCAGAAGAGGGAAAAGCCCAGAGGATGATCGAACTTCTGTTTTTGTACTATATGGACCATGTTTCTCAGCTCCCCTTGGAATATCGTGTTATGATGGAACACGGAGAAAAAAAGGAGCGGGTGGTCTGCGATTACATAGCAGGTATGAGCGACAGTTACGCGATTGATAAATTTGAGGAGCTTTTTGTGCCGAAGGCATGGAAAAATTGAAGTCAGGAGGGTACATGTATTATCCAGAGGAAATTATTGAAGAAGTGCGGATGAAGAATGACATTGTAGATGTGATTTCCGGATATGTGAAGCTTCAGAAAAAGGGCAGCAGCTATTTTGGCCTGTGCCCCTTTCACAACGAAAAGTCACCATCCTTTTCTGTATCCCCGGGAAAGCAGATGTATTACTGTTTTGGATGCGGGGCAGGGGGGAATGTGATTACATTTTTGATGGAGTACGAGAGCTATTCATTTCCCGAAGCAGTCAATGCCCTTGCGGAGCGAGCGGGAGTCGCCTTACCAAAGATTGAATACAGCAAAGAGGCGAGAGCACAGGCGGATCTTAAGGCATCTCTGCTGGAGATCAATAAGCTGGCTGCCAATTATTTTTACTATCAACTCAAGCATGAGCAGGGAACTGCAGGTTACCGGTATTTGACAGGAAGAGGATTGAGCGACGATACGATCCGTCACTTTGGCCTGGGTTTTGCAAATAAAACCAGCGATGATTTGTACCGTTTTTTAAAAAGCAAAGGCTATCAGGATGAGCTGCTGAAACAAACGGGATTGGTGACAGTGGAGGAACGAGGGGCTCATGACAAATTCTGGAACAGGGTCATGTTTCCGATTTTGGATGTTAATAACCGCGTAATTGGCTTTGGCGGCCGGGTTATGGGAGATGGGGAACCGAAATATCTGAATTCTCCGGAAACCAAGGTTTTCGATAAAAGCCGGAACCTGTATGGGCTGAATTTTGCCAGGACCTCCAGAGAAAAATATATTTTGGTATGTGAAGGATATATGGATGTGATCGCCATGCACCAGGCTGGATTTACCAATGCAGTGGCCTCGCTGGGAACTGCCTTTACCGGACAGCACGCGTTGTTATTAAAGCGCTACACAGATCAGGTGATCCTGACGTATGACAGTGACGGAGCAGGGGTGAAGGCGGCTCTGAGAGCGATTCCTATTTTAAAAGAGGCAGGCCTTTCGGTCAAAGTTTTGAATATGCGTCCCTATAAAGACCCGGATGAATTCATGAAAAATCTGGGTGCCGACGCATTCCGGGAGAGGATTTCTCAGGCAAAGAACAGCTTCCTCTATGAGATCGATGTTTTGAAAAATGATTATGACATGGAAGACCCGGAACAGAAGACCCGTTTCTATCAGGAAACGGCCCGGAAACTTCTGGAATTTCCGGAGGCCCTGGAAAGAGATAATTATATTCAGGCGATCTCCAGAGAACATTTTATCCCGTATGAGGATCTGAAGCGTCTGGTTAATCAGATGGGCGGCCGGATGATTTCACAGCCATCCCAGAAGCCGCTTCGCGGGAGGGTGACACCAGATAGATCTAAAATGGAAAAAGACGACGGAATAAAGAAATCTGAAAGGCTTCTTTTGACCTGGTTGATTGAAAATCCGTCGCTGTTCGATAAAATTGATGGGATTATTTCCCCGGAAGATTTCACGGAAAATTTATACCGTCAGACAGCGGAAATGGTATTTGCGGGACATGCAGCCGGAAACTTAAATCCGGCATCAATCCTGAACCATTTTATCAATGATGAAGATACCTACAGAGAAGTGGCGGCTTTGTTTCACGCAAGCTTGAAGGAGTCGTTAAATAATGAGGAACAGAAAAAGGCGTTTTCGGAAACCGTTATGAAAATAAAGAAGAACAGTCTGGATGTAGCGAGCCGGAATGCAAAGGACATTGGGGAGCTTCAGCGCATTATAAAAGAACAGGCAAAGATCCGGACCTTGAATATTTCTTTAGAGTAACAGAGATACTAGTTGCGGAAGGATGGGGAACATGGACGAGAAAACAGTGAGCTTTGAAGAGAAACTGACGGGCCTTTTAAGTTTGGCGGCAAAGAAGAAAAATGTACTGGAAAGTCGTGAGATTCTGGATTACTTCAAAGGAGAAATTCTGAGTCCGGACAAACTGGACAAGATTTACGATTTTCTGGAAAGTCATCAGATCGATGTGCTTCGGACAGATGATGAGGATATTGATCCGGATCTGTTTCTGGAAGAGGGGATGGATGGAGAGGAAGAGATCGATATGGAAAATATCGATCTGTCTGTCCCGGAGGGGGTCAGCCTGGAAGATCCGGTCAGAATGTACCTGAAAGAGATTGGCAAGATTCCTCTTCTTACCACAGAAGAGGAGATCGAATTGGCGAAAAAAAAGGAACTGGGCGACAAGGATGCCGGGAAGCGCCTGGCTGAGGCGAATTTGCGCCTGGTGGTCAGCATTGCAAAGCGGTATGTTGGACGGGGAATGCAGTTTCTGGATTTGATTCAGGAGGGAAATCTGGGCCTGATTAAGGCAGTGGAAAAGTTTGATTATACGAAAGGGTATAAATTCAGCACGTATGCTACCTGGTGGATCCGTCAGGCCATTACCAGATCGATAGCAGACCAGGCCAGAACGATTCGGATACCGGTCCATATGGTAGAAACCATTAACCGCTTGATCCGGGTTTCCAGACAGCTTCTCCAGGAATTGGGAAGAGAACCTTCAGCAGAGGAGATTGCGAAAAGGATGGACGTGCCTGTGGAGCGTGTTCGCGAGATCATGAAAATCTCGCAGGAGCCAGTTTCGTTAGAAACGCCTATTGGGGAAGAGGAAGACAGCCATCTGGGCGACTTTATTCAGGATGACAACGTGATGGTGCCCCAGGATGCAGCTACTTTTACGCTCCTTCATGAACAACTGATGGAGGTGCTGGATACTCTGACAGAACGGGAACAGAAGGTCCTGAAGCTTCGTTTTGGACTGGTAGACGGCCGCCCGCGAACCTTGGAGGAGGTCGGAAAGGAGTTTCACGTAACCAGAGAGAGGATTCGGCAGATCGAGGCCAAGGCACTGAGAAAGCTTCGCCATCCAAGCAGGAGCAAAAAATTAAAAGATTATCTGGATTGATGGAGCATACAATGATATGAGATTGTCAAAACGCTTAGAACTGGTGGCTTCCTTCGTGGAGGAGGGAAGCCGCATTGCAGATGTGGGAACAGACCACGGATATATACCGATTGCGCTGGTGGAAAGGGAGATTGTACAGAGTGCTGTGGCTATGGATCTCCGGCAGGGCCCGCTTCAGAGAGCCAAAGAACACATCGCTCAGGCCGGTTTGTCGGGCCGGATTGAGACTAGGCTGTCGGACGGCCTTTTGGCTCTGAATTGTGGAGAGGCCGACACGGTGATCATTGCCGGCATGGGAGGAGGGCTGGTGGTACATATTTTAGAGGATGGCCGCCGCTTGTGGAGAGAGGTAAAACGCTTTGTCCTTTCTCCTCAATCTGATCTGGAAATGGTACGCCGCTATCTGGAGTCCAGCGGATTCCTGACAGAAGAGGAGGCTATGACAGAGGAAGAAGGAAAATATTATACTGTAATGGCCGTCAGATTGAAGAATGAAAAGGAGCTGGAGAATCCAGCGGAAGACAATGAGAGAATTTCCGCCGCTGCCTGTCAGGCAAGGCTGCGGTATGGGCGCTGCCTGATTGAGAGAAAGGATCCTGTCCTGGCTGATTACCTGGAGAAGGAAGAAGCCAGGATCCGGTCGGTTCTGGAAAAATTGAGGGGTCAGAAAGGATCTGACAGCACGCTCTCTGACAGACAGCGGTCTGCGCTGGAGCAACTGAAGGCAGATCTTGAAGTCCTTCAGGAAGCCCGGAGAGAAATGCAGATGCCGGAGCCGGAGAAGAACACCTAGGTTCAGGCGGCGGAAATATAGAAAAGGGTTAGCGGCAGGAGGTGCGGATGGCAAAACTTTGGATTGATGGAGAGTGGGAAGAATATAAAGAAGGCGCAACCTGGAAAGAGGTTGCTGCTGCCCACCAGGAGCGGTATTCCAATGATATCCTTCTTGTAAAAGTAAATGGAAAGCTGGAGGAACTTTACAGAAGAGTACCGGAAACAGGAAAAGTGGAATTGATAACAGCAGAGCAGGATCCTGGAATTCAGACGTATTTCAGAAGTTCAGTATTTCTCTTGTTTAAATCTTTCTGCGATGTGGCGGGTGAAGAGATGGCTTCGGGAATAGAGCTGGAGTTTTCTATTGGGAATGGCTATTTTATAAAGCCTAAAAAGGGAATCTGTCTGTCTCCAGACCTTTTGAAACGGGTTAAGGAAAGAATGGAGGAACTGGTCAGACTGAAACTTCCGATTCTGAAGCGGAGTGTAGATACGGAGGAAGCGGTAGAACTGTTCCACAGAAACAGGATGTACGATAAAAAAAGATTGTTCCACTACAGAAGGGCTTCAAAAGTTAACCTGTACAGTCTCGACGGCCTTGAAGACTACTTTTACGGGTATATGGTGCTTGATACTAGCTACTTAAAATATTTTGATTTGATCCCTTATGAAAATGGATGCGTTTTGATGTTGCCCAGGAAGGAAAATCCCAAGAAACTTCCGGAATTTAAGCCTCAAAAGAAGTTGTTCTATGTTTTAAAAGAATCATTTGAATGGGGAGAGCGCCTGGGACTGGATAATGTAGGGGCTTTGAACGATCAGATTACAAAAGGGCGGCTGAATGAGATGATACTGATTCAGGAAGCTCTCCAGGAAAAAAGAATCGGCGAGATTGCCAGTCAGATTGCGGCTTGCCCGGAGAAGAAACTGGTTATGATTGCTGGCCCTTCCTCATCCGGAAAGACCACGTTTTCCCATCGACTCTCTGTCCAGCTAGAGGCTTTGGGACTGAGACCCCATCCCATTGAGGTGGATGACTATTTTGTCAATCGAGTCGATAGTCCGAGAGACAGCAATGGGGACTATAACTATGAGGCATTGGAGTGCCTGGATGTTCGTCAGTTTAACGTGGATATGGGCAGACTCCTTGCTGGTGAAACCGTGGAACTGCCCACATACAACTTTAAAGCAGGACGGCGGGAATATAACGGAGAACGGCTGAAACTGGACAGAGGGGATATCCTGGTAATAGAAGGGATTCACTGTCTGAACGACCGGCTTTCTTATACGCTGCCCCGGGAAAACAAATTTAAGATCTATATCAGCGCCCTGACTCAGCTCAATATTGACGAACATAATCGAATTCCCAGCACTGACGGAAGACTGATCCGGCGAATGATCCGGGATGCCAGAGTGAGGGGAACTTCAGCTCTGGAAACCATCAGAAGATGGCCTTCTGTCCGTAGAGGCGAGAATGCTAACATTTTTCCCTTCCAGGAAGAGGCGGATGTTATGTTCAATTCCGCTCTCATCTATGAGCTGGCGGTGCTGAAACAGTATGCAGAACCTCTGCTGTTTGGAATTCCAAGGGACAGCGAGGAATATCTGGAAGCTAAAAGGCTGCTGAAATTTTTGGATTATTTCCTCGGAGTAAGCCCGGAAACAATCCCGAAAAATTCTATACTCAGGGAATTTATCGGCGGAAGCTGCTTTCAGGTATAGAGGAGGAAAACAAAATGACAGAAGAGAGGCTTACAATTTACGATGGGGATCACAACTGTATCGGGGAAGCCTCCAGAAATGATGTCCATCGAAACGGCCTGTGGCATGAGGTGATTCATTGCTGGATGATATGCAGAATGGGGGGCCGGGACTGGATTTATTTCCAGCAGCGGGCATTTTCAAAAGCAGATTTTCCCGGCTTTTACGATATTGCTTCCACAGGTCATGTGGATGCGGGGGAGAAACCGGAAGACGCAGCTGTCCGGGAGGCCTTTGAGGAAACTGGCGTCAGGATAGAGAAAAATCGTCTGAGTTATCTGGGAATGGTGAGGGAGGAAATTCTGGAAGGGAATTTTAACGACCGGGAATTCGCCCATGTTTACCTGTACCAAATGGATATTCCGGCCTTTGCTCCGGGAGAGGAAGTGGAAAAAATGATCGCGATTCCAGCGGAAGAAATAGAAAAGCTGGACAGAAGTGAAAATGACTCTCTGCACGGAACGGATCTTTCCGGAAATCCGTTTGCTTTCCGAAAGGAAGAATTCTGCCGACATCCTGGAGAGTTTACAAAGCTGGTTCTTCCAAAAATCATTAGGCAAACAGACGATTAAGAGATAGGAGAAAATGCTATGAAAAACATACTTTGTTTTGGCGATTCCAATACCTTTGGCACAAATCCGGAGGGAGGCCGCCACGGGCGAGAGGTTCGCTGGCCAGGGAGACTTCAGAAACTTCTCGGAGATGACTGGTATGTGATTGAAGAAGGTATGGGGGGAAGGACGACGGTGTGGGACGATCCTTTGGAGCCAAACCGCAGGGGAATTGCCGCGCTGCCCATTGCTCTGACCAGCCACAGACCGCTGGATCTGGTAATTATCAGTTTGGGAACCAACGACTGCAAAGCATTTTTTCACGCTTCACCCAAAGTAATTGCAAGGGGTGCGGAGGCATTATGCAAATTGGTTCTTAATTTTGACTATGGCCCGTGGGCGCAGGTACCCAGGATTCTGTTGGTATCTCCAATTTATATTGGAGATCGGATCGAGACGTCTCCTTACGTCAGTTTTGACAGTGAGTCGCCTGAGAAATCCCGCTGCCTGGGACCATTATATGAAGAGATAGCACGGCAGTATGGATGCCTGTTCCTGGACGGGGCCAAAGTGGCAGGCCCAAGCGAACTGGATCAGCTCCATATGGATGGGGAGAACCATAGAGCGATGGCCGACGCAATTTATGAAATCATAAAGAGGGGATTACAATGAAAGTAAATTACGGTGGATTTTTTAGGAAAGAGCAATCGGCGGAAATTCCGCTGAAACGAGAGCTGAATCGGTCGGTTGTCTGGTACGGTATGGAATGGAAAATTCCCGCAGCCTATTTATGCAAAGAGGGGATTGTTCTTGATCTGTGCAGGAGCGTGCCAAAGGAGATTTTAGAGGCTTATTATAAAAAATGGAAGCCTTTGTTGGAAAAAGAAGAGGTAGATCCGGGACAGGAAGCTCAAATAAAAAGAGAAAATCCCTTTGCAAGGGATTACACGGCGACCTTGACTGTAGATGGGAAAATCTATGAGCGGGAAAGACTGAGCAGCATGGCCTGGTATGGCCTGGGCAAGGAGGAGGCCAATTCTCAGGAAGCAGAAGAGTTGATGGAGGCCTACTCATGCGACAGATGCCGGGCATGGCAGTTTGACAGAATTTCTTTTCCCTGGCCAGAGGGAAAGGCGGAGGAAGCAGAAGTATTATCGGTAACATTAAAAGCGCTTCCGGTTTACTATGAGGGGGTTCCGCGCTTTGTTACAAAACCGGGCTGCGGGTGCCAACAGGTCCAGATCCAAAATCCTGTCGGGATTTCGTGCCGGATTGAAATTAAAGGCTGTGAGGCTTCTGTTTTGAAGGAAGAAATGTGCCGGGAAGGGATGGAATGGCCCAGACAGTTCCAGATTCTGACCTATGAGATTCAGGACTGGGACGGAGGAGAGGCAGTAGGAGACAAGGCGGTCAGGCCGGTGATCCGGGATTGCCGGATGAGCGACGAACCGAGAAAAAAGGCGGAGGGAACGTCGGGAGGCGCGATAGGCGTTTCTGTCTTTGCTGTTAAAGAGAAGCATGGTGACTCCGGTGAGGAAACCGTCTGCTCTTCCCTTCATTTTGAACCTCAGGACGAAACGGAATGGATGGTACTTTTTCCAAAAGTGGAGGCAAGTGAAAAGACCATTTTCCTGACTGGACAAGAATAGAAAAGTATGGTATGATACCCATGTTTTGAGTAAGACAGATGGTCGCTGCTGCGGAACCGAAAGGCCGCAGGAGAGGAAAGTCCGGGCTTCACAGGGCAGGATGCCAGATAACGTCTGGTGGGGGCGACCCTAAGGAAAGTGCAACAGAAATAAACCGCCGCAAGTACTGCGGTAAGGGTGGAAAGGCAGTGTAAGAGACTACCGCCCGGCTGGTAACAGGCGGGGCACATGTAAACCCCATCTGAAGCAAGACCGAACAGGAGGCATAAGGCGGCCCGTCTGCCTCCGGGTAGGTCGCTTGAGGCTGCCGGTGACGGCAGCCCTAGATAGATGACCATCCAACGACATAACCCGGCTTATCGTCTTACTCAAAACTTTTTATTTCTGAGTTTTTCCGTACTGTTCATCGCAGTAAAGACAACGGTAGGTTTCTGTATTTTTGTCAGAAAGATAGAAGATGTGGGGAAGTCCCTGCTCGATGGAAGTGATGCATCGCGGGTTTTTGCAGTGAATCACATTGGTAATGCGTTCTGGAAGTTCCAGGCGCTTTTTTTCTATTATTTTACTGTCGCGAATAATATTGACGGTAATGTTGTGATCAATATAACCTAAAACCTTTAAATCAATTGTGTCCAGACCGCCCTCTATCTTGATGATATCTTTACGCCCCATTTTGTTGCTGCGGGCATTTTTAATGATCGCTACCTGACATTCAAGCTTGTCAAGTCCCAGGTGGTAATAAATATCCAGGCTCTTGCCTGCCTCAATGTGATCCAGCACAATGCCTTCTTTTAATCCGCTGATATTTAGCATGGTTTTTCCACCTCCAACAATGTCATGATCAAAGCCATCCGCACATATACCCCGTATTGGGCCTGCTTAAAGTAAGCGGCTCTGGGGTCGTTATCCACTTCCACTGAAATTTCGTTGACTCTGGGGAGCGGATGGAGAATAAACATGTCAGGCTTGGCCATCTTCATCTTTTTGCGATCCAGGATATAGCAGTCTTTTAAACGGATATAGTCTTCTTCATTGAAGAACCGTTCTCTCTGAACGCGGGTCATATACAGAATGTCCAGTTCGGGAAGAGCCTCATCCAGATTGCCAACTTCTTTAAATTCAATGTGATTTGCCAGCAGAACATCGTCCCTTAAGTATTCGGGAATTCTCAGCTCCGGCGGGGAGATGAGGACAAAGCGAACATTGGGATACCGAACCATGGCGTGAATCAGAGAATGAACAGTCCGGCCAAATTTCAGATCTCCGCAGAAACCGATGGTCAGATTATCCAATCGCCCTTTGAGAGAGCGGATCGTCAGAAGATCTGTCAGAGTCTGGGTCGGGTGCTGGTGGCCGCCGTCTCCGGCATTGATTACCGGGATTGAGGAAAATTCAGCCGCAACTCTGGGCGCTCCCTCCTTGGGATGGCGCATAGCGCAGATATCAGCGTAACAGGAGATGACCCGGATGGTATCGGCGACACTTTCTCCCTTGGCAGCAGAGCTGGAATCAGCAGAAGAAAAACCGAGGACACTGCCCCCTAAATTAAGCATTGCAGATTCAAAACTTAATCGGGTGCGGGTGCTCGGTTCATAAAAGCAGGTAGCTAACTTTTTGCCGTCACATACGTGAGCGTATTTGGGAAGATTGTGCTCAATATCAGAAGCGAGATCCAATAGAGTATCGATTTCTTCCACAGAGAGGTCTAACGGATTTAATAAATGCCTTATAGATTTCATGTAGCTCTCCTTTTTGGTGATGGTTTATTTAGGCGGGAACGTTTCTCCCTGAACTCTACCGTATTATACAGCATTCAGAGAGAAATTTCTACAATTTTTTATGAAAATATGATAAAATGGATAACGGTTCATCCATGCAGAACCGTACGGTAAAATGCTGCGTGGGTAATCGTTCGGAAAAGGAAAGGTTGGATGACAGATGGCAAAAACGCTGGAGCAGATTGTACTGGAGGGTCTGGCTGGGGATTGCTGTTCCACAGAGGAATTGTTTGTACTCTGGCAGACTTCTCAGATGATGGAGGAGAATCCACAGGGAAAAACCTGCTACGAAGAAATTGATCCAAGAAGTTTTCATATAGACGGAAAAATTGATCCGGAGAAATACTCTGGTGTCCTTTATGTTCTGAAAGAACCTAGTCTGAAACACTACATTCAAAAAGGTCTGACATTTCCGGTGCTGACGGACATACGAAGAGATTACCGGAATTACAGGAGAGGATGGGAAGATGAATGCGGTTATCTGGCCGGTATGCAGCGCCTTCTGCTGGGAGAGGGCGCGGAGGCCATGTCGAATGAGGAAGTCATGAGAACCCTGGCTGTCCTGTACATTAATAAGAGAGGCGGAAAAGAAGTTTCGGACAGTATCTGGATGAATTACGGCTATGAGTATATCGAATTTATAAAACAGGAGATTCGCCTTCTCTCGCCTAAAGTGATTGTTTGCGGAGGAGAAGAAATTTTTCGCATGGTAGTGAAAGAGGCCTTCCACAATAAGAAGATGATTCGCAACAAGAAAGAGCAGATGATCTGGAAAAACACAGTAGAAGATTATCAGTTTACAGCGGATAAAAATTACCGCCATACGTCAGACCCGGACAGGACGGCAATCATAGTGGTCAATATGTGGAATCCGGCGTATCGGATGAATAAAGATCAGTATCTGTCACCGGAAGAATATCTGGAAGAATTTCACAGAAGGATTACAAAGGTGGGACGAATTTCGGAGCCGTGATCGGGAAAATAAGTGTCAGGTAATCTTAAGGACTCTGTAAGAAATTTTATAGGGACGGATATGGCAGCTTATGGTATGATGACGTCAGGATAAAACAGCAGGAGGTCGGCAAAATTTGAAGGAAACAATACCGATTATCCAGGTCAAGAATCTATATAAGATATATTGTGTAGGAGAGACGAAGGTTCGTGCTCTGAACGGCGTGGATTTTGAAATTTATAAAGGGGAATTCTGTGCGATTGTAGGTACTTCTGGTTCCGGGAAGTCAACACTGTTAAACATGCTGGCAGGACTGGAAAAGCCGACGAAGGGCGAGATCGTCATTTCCGGAAAACACATAGAAAAGCTGTCAGAAAAGGAGTTGGTAGCTTTTCGGAGAGAAAAAGTCGGATTTATTTTTCAGGCGTATAATCTTCTGAATACGATGAATGCCGTGGAAAATGTGGCGCTTCCCCTCTCTTTCCGGGGAATGGCCAAGAGGGAGCGGATCGCCAGGGCACAGAAATATCTGAATTTGGTAGGTGTCGGAGAGCAGGCCCGCCATATGCCCAACCAGATGTCGGGAGGACAGCAGCAGAGAGTGGGGATCGCCAGGGCGTTAGTGGTAAATCCTCAGATTATATTTGCAGATGAGCCTACGGGAAATCTGGATTCCCGAACGACTATGGAAGTTATGCGGCTGATGCAGCAGATCGTTCGCAAGCGTCATCAAACGCTGGTGATGGTAACTCATGACAATAATCTGGCTTCCTATGCGGATCGTCAGATACGGATTATAGATGGAAAAATAGTAGATATTACGATCAACACACCGCGGGAAGACGCGGCTTGGGAGGATAAACGAGATGAAGAAGAATAAACTGATTACGGCAATTTTTATGGTGATTGCCCTCACACTGGCAGTACCGGCTACAGTTATGGCGGCCTATATGGATGTTGGAAGCAACCAGTATCTGGTGGCAAAAAAAATTCCGGAGGGAAAGGTTGGGAAGTCTTTAAGCATTCCTGTTACTATCAACGCCGGAGCGGAAGACATGGAAGGCGTATGGGTTGGACTGTGTGCCGATATTTTTGAGTTTAATCAGATTATGTCCGACGATTCCAACGGCGATTACACGGTCAGCAATTATCCTTTTGAAGTGACCCAGGATACCTTTAAGCCGAAGCGCTTGGGCAGTATCAACATGGGGAAGAGCAAGAGCACCAGCCTTTCTGTTACCATCCGAAAGGATCTGGAACCTGGCTATTATTCGATTCCCATTGCCATCTACATAGACTGTGAGGAAGAACCGGATACGGATCAATATTGGGCGAAAGAATATATTAATATCTATGTCAGCCAGACTACGGGAACGACAGAATCGGAGGAGGAAGAACATCAGATCAATTTTGTCCTGGGCGAAGGTCAGCCTACTCCCTACGGAACTTACCCCAATGTTATGGAGTTTGCTATCAATATGAGAAATGACAGTGAGATGAAAGCATATGACGTGACGGTCAGTATGGTTCTGGACGCAGACAGTACAAAATTTCCGTTTAATATCAATGACGGAAATTACGATCGCCACTATGATGTGATTGAAGCGGGACAGACGGTGGCGATTCCCTACAGCATGGCGATCAGGGAAGACAGCTATTCAGGTTTTTATCCCATTCAGTACAATATTTCTTTCAGAGAAAGTGAAGGCGGCCCGCTTCAGACTGCGGAGGAGACGATGTATGTCCAGATTGTCAGCAAAAGTAAAGAAGATTCTCTGGGAGATTTTAACGCCAACGACAGAACCCGGGCCAGGATTATTGTAGACGGTTATGAGACGATACCGGAGGAGATTTATGCCGGCGATACATTTGAACTGATTTTACATATGAAAAACGCCTCTTCCGACGTTCCGGCCAGCAACATACTTTTTACGCTGGAATCGGAAAAAGTTTCAGAGAGCGCTGTGTTTACTACGGAAGACGGCTCCAATTCTGTGGTGGTCAATTCCCTTGGAGCCGGTCAGACAACAGAGATCCGAATGAAGTTTCAGAGTTCCGGAGGTGTGGATCCCAGATCCTATTCCATTACCATTAAGGAAAAATACGACAGCCCGGAATTTAAGAATGCTGAGGAAAGCGTTACCGTAGACATCCCGGTTAAACAGGAGGCAAGGCTGAGTACCGGAACCATCGATGTCATGCCGGAGAGCATCAATGTAGGCGGCGAAACCAACGTAATGTTTGGAATCAACAATACGGGAAAGGTCCAGCTCTATAACGTGACAGCGAAATTCGAGGCAGATTCCATTCAGACGGAAGAGACCTATGTGGGAAATATCAAACCGGGAGAGACCGGCAATGTAGACACGATGCTTACAGGTGTGGCAGCAACTATGGATGATGGGAAAATTCCCATCACCATCTCTTATGAAGACGAGAACGGTAATGTAAGCACAGTGTCAAAAGAACTGTCTCTCTACGTATCGGAACCGCTTCCGGAGGATTTTGACTGGGGGATGGAGGCTGGAAATATGGAAAATGTTGATATGGAAGGCGGCAATTCCCTGAAAGATCGGTTCCTGGCTTTATCTATGCCTCTGCGGATTGTCTGTGTTGTCGTAGCTGTGGCTGCGGTGGCCGTTATGAGCGCCGTTGTGGTAAAAATTGTTAAGAAAAGAAAGAGCAAAAAGCAGCAGCGTGCGGAAGAAGAGGGGATAGACGACGATGAGATTCTGTGACCTGCTGGTCATGAGCCTGAATAACTTAAAAAGGAGAAAGCTGAGGACAGTTCTGACTGTCCTTGGTGTTATTATCGGAACGGCTTCCATTGTGGTCATGATGTCTCTGGGAATCGGACTTCAGGAGCTGAACATGGAATCATTATCTTCCTGGACCAGTTTGACGGAGATCACCGTCACACAGAACTATTCCAGTGATCCCAATGCTTCCAATGAGGACAGCTTTATTACGGATGATGTAGTGGAGAGACTGTCGAAGCTGGATCATGTAGTATCCGTTTCCCCCACTCTGTCCACATCGGTAATCATCCGCCAGGGGGCGTATATCTGCGAATATGCCAATATTCAGGGGGTCAGTCAGGAGGCTCTCCATAAGATTACCCTGGAAGAAGGGGGGCGTTATCCGGATCCAAATTCCCAGCAGATGGAGATGGTGTTCGGGAACATGGTAATTCAGGATTTCATGAACAGTAAGACGAAAAAGTACTATTACGAGACAGGGGAACTTCCAGAGCTGGATATGAGTCAGCCGTTTTTTGTCATTTTTGACCAGAATGCCTACTATCAGTCCCAGTACCCAAGCGGGGATACTTCTGTAAGCCCGCCGAAAAAATATATGCTCAATGTGGTAGGGGTTGTAGCAGGAGGAACGGATACCTATAACAGCTACAGTTACTCGATCTATACGGATGTTGAACAGCTTAAAACTCAGCTCAAAAAGGTTTTCAAGAGAAATCCTATACCGGGGCAGCCTACAAACAGTAAGGGGAAACCTTACAGCTATTTTATATATAACAATGCCAAGGTGCAGGTGGATGATATGGACAACGTAAAAGGAGTGCAGCAGGCGATCAATGACATGGGATATCAGGCAAACAGCATGATTGAGGGCATTGAGAACCAGCAGAGGCAGGCGGGAATGATTCAGGCCGTGTTAGGCGGAATCGGTGCTGTCTCCCTCTTTGTTGCCGCTATCGGCATAGCAAACACGATGATGATGTCCATATATGAGAGGACCAAAGAGATAGGGGTTATGAAAGTCCTTGGCTGCGATATGAGAAACATTCGGAATATGTTTCTCATAGAGTCAGGGTTTATTGGGCTGGCCGGAGGAGTGATAGGGATCGGCCTCAGTTATGGAATTTCCTATCTGATTAACCACATTGGAGGAATTGCCCAGGCGATGTCCGGAATGGAAGGAGATATCTCCAGGATTCCCCTGTGGCTGGTAGGTCTTGCCATTGTTTTTGCCATTGTTGTAGGAATGGGCGCCGGATTTATGCCGGCCATGCGCGCCATGAAGCTGAGTCCTCTGGCGGCCATCCGAAATGAATAAAGGACTTGCAATCTGAGCGGGAATCCGCTATGATAATATCAGAGCGTGCAACTGGCGGATGAGAGTGGGTAAACCACGGGGAGCACGTTTTAGTATGAGCCGGCCGCCTGGGCATCTCTTTTTGGGGTGTCCAGGCGGCCGGCTTTCATATTTGCCAGGAATTCTGCAATACAGGATTTTTAAAGAAGGAGGAAATGTACATGGAGATGCTTTCATTAGCCAGGGAGTTGAAAGGCAATTCCTATCCGGGCAGAGGAATCGTGATTGGGAAAACGTCTGACGGGACGAAGGCAGTAGCAGTGTATTTTATTATGGGGAGGAGTGAGAACAGCAGAAATCGGATATTTGTAGAAGATGGTGAGGGAATCCGTACTCAGGCATTTGACGAGTCGAAACTGACGGATCCCAGCCTGATTATCTATGCGCCGGTTAAAGTTCTGGGAAACAAAACCATAGTGACCAATGGGGATCAGACCAGCACGATCTACGACGGAATGGATCGCCAGCTCACATTTGAACAATCGCTGAGATGCAGGGAATTTGAGCCGGATGAACCGAATTACACTCCGCGTATTTCAGGAATCATGCATATTGAAAATGGAAGCTACAATTATGCGCTGTCGATCTTAAAGAGCAATAACGGAAATCCGGATTCCTGCTGCCGCTATACCTTTGCCTATGAGAATCCGCTTCCGGGAGAAGGCCGCTTTATCCATACATATATGCATGACGGGAAGCCGCTTCCCAGCTTTGAAGGGGAGCCTAAACCGGTAAAAATCCAGGATGATATAGATGAGATGGCCGAACTGGTCTGGTCGAATTTAAATAGGGATAATAAAGTATCCCTGTTCGTTCGCTATATTGATATTGCTTCAGGAACATATGAGACCAGAATCATCAATAAGAACCAGTAGAAAAGGAGAATGGGCGATGAATGAACTGCAATTAAAATACGGATGTAACCCGAACCAGAAACCATCCAGAATCTTTATGAATGACGGAAAAGAGCTGCCGATCACGGTTCTCTGCGGAAGACCGGGCTATATCAATTTTTTAGATGCCTTCAACGGCTGGCAGCTTGTAAAAGAATTGAAAGAGGCAACAGGGCTTCCGGCGGCAGCGTCTTTTAAGCATGTCTCCCCGGCAGGAGCGGCAGTAGGGCTTCCTTTGACAGATACCCTGGCAAAAATCTACTGGGTAGACGATATGGGAGAATTGTCGCCTTTGGCGTGCGCTTACGCCAGAGCCAGGGGAGCAGATAGAATGTCTTCCTTCGGAGATTTTATTTCTCTGTCTGATATTTGTGATGTGGATACGGCACGGATCATTAAGAGAGAGGTTTCCGACGGCGTGATCGCTCCCGGCTATGAACCGGAGGCTCTGGAGATTCTGAAATCCAAAAAAAATGGGAATTATAATGTGATCCAGATTGATCCGGACTATGTGCCAGAGCCGGTGGAGCGCAAACAGGTTTTTGGTGTAGTCTTTGAGCAGGGGAGAAACGACCTGGCGATCAATGAAGAGCTATTGACTAATATTGTGACAAAAAATAAAGAGATTCCCAAAGAAGCGCAGATCGATCTGATGATTTCCTTGATTACCTTAAAATACACCCAGTCCAATTCTGTGTGTTACGCAAAAGGCGGCCAGGCAATCGGTATCGGGGCTGGCCAGCAGTCCAGGGTGCACTGTACCAGACTGGCCGGTCAGAAAGCAGATAACTGGTTTTTGAGACAGGCTCCCCAGGTGCTGAATCTGGAATTTGTGGACGGTATTCGCCGGGCAGACAGGGACAATGCGATTGACGTGTATATCGGTGAAGAGTACATGGATGTGCTGGCTGACGGCAAGTGGGAAAAGATTTTTAAAGTGAAACCGCCTGTATTTACGCGGGAAGAAAAGAGAAAATGGCTGGACCAGCTCCAGGGCGTTTCCCTCGGCTCCGATGCGTTTTTCCCGTTTGGAGATAATATTGACAGAGCCTATAAGAGCGGTGTTAAATATGTGGCCCAGCCGGGCGGTTCTGTCAGAGACGACAATGTCATTGAGACCTGCGATCAATACGGTATGGCTATGGCATTTACGGGTATCCGCCTGTTCCATCATTAAAAGTACTGGCTCTTCTTTTTTTGTAAAAGCACTATCGATTTGTCCCGCGCATAAATTACATTAATGACGGTTTAAGGCGGTTTCCCTTGAAGACATTTCCAAAACCACTGACTGCAGCGGAAGAAAAAAAATGTCTGGAGCTCGTAAAAGCCGGGGACCAGGCTGCTAAGGACACACTGATTGAGCGAAACATGCGCCTGGTAGCCCACGTGGTAAAAAAATACCAGGGTACAGACTACGATATGGATGACCTGTTGTCGGTGGGGACAATCGGTCTGATCAAGGCTGTCAATACCTTTAAGACGGACCGAGGTTCCAGACTGGCTACTTATGCAGTCAAATGTGTAGAAAATGCTATTCTATCGCTGCGGCTTCTGCAGAGCCGGAAGAGCCTTCAATTCTACAAAAAATTGATTTTCGCCGCCGGAGGATTCTACCCCAATGGATCCCCGGTGGCTTTCCACTATACTTTTCGCGATGGCAAGTCCCAAACCATAACCTTTTCTCCCGGTTCGAGACATATCAGAGCGGTAGAACCGGTCAAAAATGACTTTTCTTTGGTCTTCCGGAATTTCCTCCCCGGTGTTGCTGACCGACAGACGGACTTTTCTTTTGGCGGTTCTCTGGAGCTGGACGGAAATCTTTCCGCCGGCGGGAGAATACTTTTCTGCGTTGTCCAGTAGAATTCGGATCAGGCTGGAAAGCTGCTGGCTGTCCCCTTTGATCTGAATATTTTCTTCGACGGTGCTTTCCAGAACTTTATCAGACTGATAAAAAACGGCTTCAAATGAGAGAAGATTTTCTGTCACCAGGTCGCTGAGACTGCAGATCTTTTTTACTTTTACTTTTCCAGAAGCTTCGTTTCTCGCCAGGGTCAGCATTTCTTCCACCAGCTTTTTCATGTCGGCCGCTTCCTGACAGATATTGGTGATCCAGCGGCGGGAATCTTGAGAAACGCGGGAATCTTCCGATTCCTCCAAAAGTTGTGCATTGGCCATAATGACTGTCAGAGGGGTTTTTAGCTCATGAGAGGCATCCGCTACGAACTGTTTTTCGCGTCGGATCGATTCGCCTACCGGACTGACGGACCATTTCGATAAAATCCAACTTACAGCGAACAGGGAAATCCAGACCGCAGTTCCGATAATGGCTAAAGTTTTCCATGTGCTGGCGGCGTAGGACTGCCCAAGGCTGGTATCCACATAAGTAATGATATATCCGCTCTCAAAAGGACGGCGGGCAAACTGGAGTTGGTAGTCCTCCAGAAAGCCGTGATCATCGGAAGCAGCCAGGCTTGTGGCGGCCAGATAGCGGAGAAATTCATCTTCTGGCTCTAGCCGGTACTGGCCGTCTACCCGTATAATTTCGTCCTTCTGATCGGTCACAACGATGAAATACGGCATTCTCATATCTGCCGGCGTACTGAAAAAGTCCTGGATGTTTTCAGAATATATTCTCTCAAGAATCTGTTCGTTGGCCTGTTCGACTCTGGATTTTGTAACGTAGCCTACAGTCAGAAAGGCCAGCCCGATGACCAGCGTGACCATGGCCATATTGGATACGATAAATTTGATTCTCAGCCGTTTCAGTTCCTTCATAGCGCCTAATTCTCCCTTTCTTTCCCGTCGGACAGATAGTATCCCAAGTGGCGTGCAGTTACGATAGAGGTCTTCGCCTTCAAAAAATCCAGCTTTTTTCTGAGAAAGGAAATATAGATTTCTACGTTGTTGTCTACCGCATCACTGTCGTTTCCCCATATTTTGACGAGAAGCAATTCTTTTGAGGCAACTGCTCCTTTATGGTTCATCAGAATCCGCAGAACTTCAAACTCTCTTTTGCCCAGACGGATGCTTTTTCCGCCTTTTTCCAGGCAGTATGTGGATTGATTCAGCGTGATATCGCCATATGAGAGAATGTCCGGGACAAATTCTCCTCCGCGGCGCAGAATCGCCCGCAGTGCAGCGGCCAATTCGTCTGTGTCAAAAGGTTTTGTCAGATAATAATCGGCGCCGCCCTCTAACCCGGCAACTTTGTCCTCCGTTTCACTCTTGGCTGTCAGCATAAGGACAGGGGTGGTACACTGCAGCTTTCGAGCCTTTCTCAGAAGGGTGATGCCGTCCATACCCGGCAGCATCACATCCAGAATGGCTCCGTCATACAGGCCGCTCATAAGCTGTGTGTAACCGTCGATTCCATTGAGGCAGATATCAGATTCATAGCGCAGATGCTTCAGGATATCGCAAAGAGATTCTGCCAGACGCTTATTATCTTCTATAATTAAAATTCTCAATCTTTCAATCTCCCTTCTGTAACTTGGTGTATACTGACATTAGTATCATTTAATATAAAAATGCTCCTAAAGTCAAGTGACCAGGAGCATTTTTACAGTTCAGGCGGCATTTAATTTGCACGAATTTCCCGGCGCATGAACTTTAAATACGCAATAACAAAGGTGACCAAAGTCATGGCGCACATAGCCACCAGGTGAGGCCAGATCAAAAGGAGGCTCTGTCCAAAAGGAAGATAGCCTGCAACGGCTCCCTCTAACTGAGATGTTGTAACGATTCCTACAGAACGTACCCCTGGATTCAGGATAGTAGTCACCGCCTCGCTGTACAGATAGTATGGGGATAAGCGGTTTATGAATAATTCACAACTGTAATAATCCATCATATTAAACAGGGCCTGATACCCATCCAGAGGATAGAGGGCTGCAGCGATGATGCCGGCCAGCAGGCTCATAAAGATGGTAAAGACCAGCCAGCAGGCGATAACTGCAAGGGCGCTTGTAGCTGCATGGCGGCAGAGCACAGAGAACAAGATGTACAGCCCCAGCCAGAAGCAGACGTAGACGCTGGTAAAGAAAAGAAATACGATGATTCGTCCCACCTCTTCAAAGCTGGGCGGGATACCGATCGCCAGAAGACCGATCGCACTTACCACGCCTCCCATGACGAAAATCATGATAAAGATAATGGCAGCTCCGGCAAGAAACTTTCCGTTAATGACGCTGTCGCGGTAAATCGGCTGGGACAAAAGCCTGTTCAAGGTACCGCTGTTTTCTTCGCTGTTAATGGCGTCAAAACCCAGAGCCAGACCAATGAATGGCCCTAGAAGGGCAATGAAAGAGACGAAAGAGGGAATAGAATTTCCACTGGTAGTAAACAGTTTCAGGAAAATAAAGTCCCCGCCGTCCTCAACAACAGAAGAAATACTGCTTAAAGACCCATAAAGACTGGCAAATCCGGTCAGGATCACCAGAGCCAGGATCAGCAGGAACCGCCTGCTGCGGATATGATCGGCCATTTCTTTATGGAACAGGACTCGCAGGCCGATATATTTTTCATGGCGATTCCCGGAGTCAGCGACTGCGGGAAAAGAGCTTTTTAGATTTTTTACGATTGTTTGTGTCATAATCATGACCTGCCTTTTCAAAATATCTCCGATAAATTTCATCCAGATCGTTGCCGCAGGGACGCAGGCTGGAAATCGAGTAGCCTTCTGCACGGATCCGGTCGATCAGGGCGTCAGTAATATCCTGGTCGCTTCCTACTATATAGCGGTTTCCTTCCCTTCCGACACTCAATACGCCGGAAGCATCTTTCAGCAGATGGGTCAGATGATCATCACCGGAAGTTACGCGAATTTCAGTCAGATACTGATTGTCTTCCCGTGTCTGTTCTGCCAGTTCCTCGATTGTACCGCAGGCGGTGAGCTTTCCGCCTACAAACAGTCCTACCCGGTCACAGATCTGCTGAACTTGATAAAGCTGGTGGGAGGAGATCAGGATCGTTCGGCCCTCAGTTTTGGATAAATCCCGTATCAGGGAAATTAATTCTCTCATTCCTTCTGGGTCAATTCCCAGAGTAGGTTCATCCATAATAATAACGGAAGGATCTTTGATCAGAACATCCGCAACGCCCAGTCGTTGGCGCATACCTCTGGAATAGGTACCTACTTTCTGGTTACCGGCTTCGGTAAGTCCGGTTCGTTCCAGCAGACGGTCGATCGATTTTTCGGCTACCTGTTTTTCCAGCCCATTGAGTGCGGCGGTGAATCGAAGATTTTCACGGCCGGTCATATCCGGATAGAAGCCCACATTGTCGGGCATGTATCCTACGATTTTTTTCACTTCCATAGGTTCACGGATACAGTCCCTGCCATCAATAAAAGCCGTCCCCTCGGTAGGTTCGGTTAGACCTGTGAGCATCAGGGTAGTGGTGGTCTTGCCGGCGCCATTGGGGCCGAGAAGACCAAAGATTTCACCGGATAAAATGGATAAGTCAAGATGATCTACGGCCGTCTTGGTTCCGTATTTTTTTGTCAGGCCGGTCGTTTGGATCATAATTTTCTGTGTCTGTGCCATAAATTACCGCCTCCCGTATTTCCGGAAGATGTAGCCGATGCCGGCCAGCAGGACAACAATAATTGCGACTGCAGCAAATCCCCAGATAACGCTGGTTTCTACCGCCACCCGGAATTCCGCGCTGTCAGAGACTTCACTGGCATCGGCGGTCATTGTAACGACATAATCTCCGGTCAGAGCTTCAGAAGATGGTGTTACGTGAGCGGAGACTTCGACTGTGGCGCCGGCCTCAATCACATCAATCGTAGGGGTGTCAAAGCTGACATTCCAACCGCTGGGGGCGGATGATGTCAAATTGACATTTTCTATAGCCACGTTGCTGTTGTTGGTAATCGATAGGGTTACATCTGATTCGTCTCCAGCGACTGTATCAAAACTAAGCCGGCCATCGGGCGTACTTAAAGACAGATCATAGCTTTCGGTTACGGTGACTGACAGCTCCATGTCCAGTGTTTCTCCGGCAGAGATAGCGCTACATGGGATGGTATATTCACCTGCGGATACATTATTGGGCGGGGTAACGGTAATGGTCAGCCCCTGGCTGACAGCCGGTTCCAGTGTAATGCTGGCAACCTGAGTGGATTCACCGCTGGGCTTAAAAGCAACCTGCCACCCTTCAGGAGCGTTGGCGGAAAGGCTGTAGGACTGCTCAGTGGCACTGTTGTTGATCAGAGTAGCATTAAAGCTGAAGGAAGTTCCGGCGGAACCTTCCTGTTCAGGATATTCGGAAGAGAAATCCCCTTGGCTTACTTCCAACTGATCCACATCGAGATAGATTGTCAGACTGTCATAGGAAGCATTATCTCCCTGGGCCTCCAGGACAACCTGATAGCTACCGTCAGCGGCATCGGCGGGGACTTCCAGATGGAGGGTAGCGCTAGCAGATTCCGTTCCGTTGGGAACATGGATTCTGGTGATTCTGTCGCTGCTTCCGCCTGATATGTAACCTTCCCATCCCTCCGGCATAGAAGCGACAGAGAGAGAAGCGTCGCAGGCTGCGCCGGAATTATCCATATCAATGGTGAAGGTCAGACTATCACCGGCCTTTGCTGTAACTCCTGGATATTCAGTATGGATTTCCAGGCCGCCGTCTGCGTAAGAAGTTATGGAAAAGCCTGCCATCATAGCAGCTACCATGGCGCCTGCGGCAAGAGTTTTGATCCGCCTGGTCTTAGAAAGTGAGAATAAATTCCTGTTCATTGGTTGTCTCCTCTTTTCTGGGTTCTTATTTCTTCTATTATTTATGATAGAGATAAGGCCATGGTAGCGCGGAAACCTTTAGTTACTCTGAAAACAGCTAAATAGACACAGAAATTTCACAAACTCAGCCTTTCTTCAGTTCATCAATCAGGCGTAGCTTTTGACTGGTCGAAAGGGGAATGGAATCAAGAGCTTTGAGGATAGCCTGAGCATGGAGAAAAGCTGTCTGACGGGAAAGCTCTTTTTTTGCATCTGAAAATTCGGGATAATGGAGAATTGTGTTCATAGGCAGACCTCTGAAGTTATCAGTTTAATATATGGAATCTTCGCTGTCCCATATGCAAAAAGAGAAGTCTTTGGGAATGGGAAAAAAGAAAGATGCATATGAGATGATAGACAGAAAAGGAAAAGAGTGGGAACGATATGGAGAAAGAAAAATATTTTGTGATTTATTCGAGAAAATCCCGTTTTACCGGGAAGGGAGAGAGCATCGAAAACCAGGTTGAACTGTGCAGGCAGTACATCTGCCGGAATTTCGGCAGTTCTGCGGCAGAACAGGTCAGAATCTATGAAGATGAAGGCTTCTCCGGAGGAAATCTGGACCGACCGCAATTTAAGGAAATGATGGGAGAGGCAAAGAGAGGAACAGTATCGGCGATCGTTGTGTACCGTCTGGACAGAATCAGCCGAAATATCGGAGATTTTGCCAGTTTGATCCGTATTCTGGAGGATATGTCAGTTGGTTTCATTTCAATTAAGGAGCAATTCGACACCTCTTCCCCCATGGGAAGAGCCATGATGTATATTTCTTCAGTCTTTTCACAACTGGAGAGGGAGACGATAGCGGAACGGATTAAAGACAACATGCAGGAACTGGCAAAGACCGGAAGGTGGCTGGGAGGCATGACCCCCACCGGTTACCGGTCGGAGACCATTTCTTATATTTCGCAGGACGGAAAGGTCAAAAAATTTTGCTGTCTTCGGAAGGTGCCGGAAGAGGCCGCTCTTGTGAAGATGATTTTTGATAAATTTATTGAGACGGGCTCGCTAAACCAGACAGAGGCCTTCTTGCTTCAGAGGGGAATGCTGACCAAGACAGGCAGACAGTTCAGCCGGTTTGCAGTAAAAGGAATTCTGTCGAATCCAGTATATATGGCCGCGGATGAGAATGCTTTCCGATTTTTTGCTGTTGGCGGAGCAGAAATTTTTCCGGGAAAGGAGGCATTTGACGGAAAAAAAGGCGTTATGGCTTATAATCGTTCTTCGCAGCAGCCCGGAAAAGCGCACAAAATCAGACCTGTTAAAGAATGGATCATAGCGCCTGGCGATCACGAGGCCTTAATTGATGGGGAAACATGGATTCAGGTTCAGGAACTTTTAGATAGAAACCGTTCTCAAAATTATAAGAAACCCAGAAATTCTCAGGCTTTATTATCCGGGCGTCTCTTCTGCGGGTGTTGTAAAAGCTATATACGGCCAAAGGTGTCTGGAGCAGAGGATGAGGAGGGGAGAAGGAAGTATTCGTATTTATGCACATTAAAAGAACGAAGCAAGAAAAGCTGCTGCTCCATGAAGAACATGAATGGAAAAAAAGCAGATGAAGCCGTCCTTGCCGCTGTGACAACTCTGGAAAAAGACAATGGGGTTTTTCAGAGGGAGCTGGAGAAAGGAAAAAGGAAACTGGTTGCAGAACAGAAAAAACAAGGGGTTCAGCCTGCGGATCTGCAAAGAGAATCTGTAGAAGAACAAAGTCTTACGGATCTAAAAACCCGTTTTTCTTCTTTTAAAGAACTTTCAACAGAAATGTCCGTAGAAGAAAAGCGGAGAGTGATCCGGTGTCTGACTGAAAAAATTATCTGGGACGGCGAATCACTTCATATATTTTTGAGCGGGTCGGAAGGGGAGCATCCGGCTGCACAATAGCCTTGTCTAAAGGACTTTCAGAAAGCTGCCAGATATGGTATACTCAAAGCCTGAACAAAGACGAATGATTTCGGGCACAGAAGATCAGGGAAAGGAGCGATGGGTGGCTATGGAGACTCTGAAGCAATACACAATTCTGGTGGCAGAGGACGACGAAGATATCCGTTCTCTTTTGAAGCTGTATCTTGAAAGCAGCGGTTTCCGTGTAATTTTGGCGGAGGATGGGAGAAAGGCGATGAGAGAGATTGAAAAAGAACCGGTGGATCTGGCTTTGCTGGATATCATGATGCCAGGGCTGGATGGATACCAGGTGTTGGAAAAGATTCGTGATATTACCAACATTCCGGTGGTGTTTTTGACAGCAAAGGATCAGGACCACCACAAGATTCTGGGACTAAATCTTGGAGCAGATTCCTATCTGACCAAGCCATTTAATCCCCTTGAGGTCGTTGCCCATGTTCAGGCCAATTTGCGAAGGTTTTATAAGCTGGGAGCCGCTGCCCGGCAGGAGTCGGAACGGATTTTGACAGTAGGAGGACTGCGCCTGGATTTGGAGAGAATGAAACTGGAAAAAGACGGACGGCCTGTTGAACTGACACCCATGGAATTCCGAATACTTACCCGCCTTATGCAGGCTCCAGGGAGAGTATTCACCAAGGCACAGTTATATGACAGCATCAGCAGCGGCTATTCGGAAAGCGATGACAGGACAATGATGGTACATATATCCAAACTGAGAGAAAAGCTGGAAGAGGACTCAAAAAATCCGAGTTACATCAAGACGGTAAGGGGGCTTGGCTACAAAATTGAATATAAAGATACATAACAGAAAAAAGGGCAGTTTTTATCGCATTTTGGCTCTGAATTACATGATATTTACTGTGATTGTACTCTGTGTTTTTGTTGGGATCTATTCCGCCTACAGCCTGTTGATGGAAAAAGTTGTCCCGATTCCGGATGTTCCCGGATTTTTGAAGCAGGTAGAAAAGACCGCGGAGCAAGAGCTTTCTACATTGGATTTTCAGGACTATCTAGGGGACGGCGCAGCAGTTCAGGTGGTAGACAACAGTGGGCAGGTGATTTTTCAAAGGGGAGAGAACCTGCAAGAAAATCGTTTTCAGCCGGGAGAATGGGAATGCATTTCAGAATATATTTCGGATACCCAGTTTTTGTCGGCTGAGCTGGAAGATCTTTCCGGGAGCGGCAGGTCTCTGATTACCCGTCTGAAGTACCGGGAGAGCGGGGAAGCTTCTGTTTCCGGTTATCTGATTCTGGATCAGGACAGAGAGGTGGTTTCCGGAACCCTTTTCCCGGGAAAGAAATCCTTCACACCCCAGGAACTTTTCTGGCTGAGAGGGGCGGATCAGCAGGGCAGAAAAATATACAGGCACACTTATGAAACGTCTGAGGGAGATACCTTACATCTGATTTTTCGGTTTTATGAACCGGATTACGCTGCATACCGGGATCTCTACAAATCGTTGGACTATCTATGGCTGTTGTTTATTCCGGCCTATTTATGCATTGCTGTCTGCTGCATTTATTTTCTGAACAGAACAACAAAAAGGCTGCTGCGGCCCTTTAATCAGGCGATTGTCAGCTTTTCAAAAGGACAGCCGGGAGGATTGGAAAATTACCGGGGGCCGGAAGAATTTGCCGAGATTGCTGAAAACTTTATCAGAATGGAAAAGCGATTGGAAAAAAGCAGTGAAGACCGCCGCCGGCTTCTGGCAGACATTTCTCACGACCTGAAAACTCCCATCACAGTAATCGGAGGATACGCGGCGGCTGTGAGAGATAAAATGGTTCCCCCAGAGGAGGAGAAGATTTATCTGGATACGATCGTAAAGAAAACGGAGAGAGTGGGCCAACTCCTTTCGGCGTTTCACGAATACAGTAAGTTGGATCATCCCGGAATGAAAGCTGATTTAAAAAAAGAAGATATTGGATCTGTCTGCCGGGAATATCTGGCGGAGCGATATCAGGAGCTGGATTTGGCCGGAGTTGTTCTGGAAGCTGACCTGCCGGAAACCCCGCTATTTTGTCTTCTGGACCGTTTCCTGTTCTGCAGAGCATTGGAAAATTTGATTCATAACAGCGTGACTTATGGAGGATCCGGAATCACGATTTCGGTACATCTCTGGGAAAAGGAAACAGAGATTTTTCTCTCTGTATCGGACAGTGGCCCGGGAATCCCGGAAGAACTGGCGGAAAAGATTTTTATGCCTTTTGTGACCGGGGATGAATGCCGAGGAAACCGCTGCGGATCAGGTCTTGGTCTGGCAATTGTCCAGCAGATTATTGGGCTTCATAGAGGGGCAATCCAACTGGTAACACCGTCTGTCGATGGGCGGGGTGCCGAATTTTTGATTTCCCTCCCCAAATGTTAACAAATCTTTAGGAAATATAAAGAAAGCCTGAAGGCAGAGCTGTTAAGATAAAACCGATTTCAAAGAAGAAAAAGGAGAGATGATACCATGAAAAAAACGTTAGCTCTGCTGGTTCTCTGCGCCGGCATAAATTTAACAGCCTGCTCAGGATTGCCTGTTAATCTGCAGGGCATTGGGAGAAACCCGGAACAAAAGGCTGTACAGACAGCCGCAGTGAGACCGGAGGAGCCTGCGAAGGACGAATCTGTGAACGGAGTGGAGACGGAAACGGAAGAGAGCCAGGAAGAGACCGACCTGGAGATGGCGCTTTTTCGCTCCACAGCTTCCACAGCTCAGATGGAGATTACCACTGGCCTTACAACAGAATACCTTGGCTATATCTGCAATTTTCCGGTAAGAGTGGTAAAAGGCGATCAGGAAATCATCTTAAAGGATGAGAAGGACCTGGACAATATGGGATTAGAGCCATTGTACACAGATGAACTGTTAAAAGCTATGAAAGATTTTGACACGGAAAAACTGGAAATTCAGGATGAAACAGCCATAGTAGGAGACATTAATACGGCTTACGTTGTGCTGGGAAAAGATGAGAACGACATTATCGGTATTACAGAATTTCACTATGAGAAGTAGAAAAAAGCCGTTGCGATAGGATAGCAAATGAAATCCTCATGCTTTTAAGAGCCAGCAAAAAGTATTCCAGAGAGGTGTCTCTTTTTGAGCCGATCGGCATAGACAAAGACGGGGAAAGTGTAAGTCTTGTAGATGTAATTGAAACAGACAATACCGAAACCATCGACCTGATGATTATGGATCAGGACATCAGAACCCTGTACCAGGCCTGCGATACTTGTCTGAAGGAGATTGAAAAAACAGTTCTGACTCTCCGTTATGGACTTTATGGAAAAAATGAGCACACACAGAGGGAGATCGCCGGTATCCTTGGAATTTCCAGATCCTATGTAAGCAGAATTGAGAAAAGGGCTATAGAAAAGATTCGTCAGGAATTTGCCAGCCGCAAACAAATATTATAAAAAATCAGAGGATAGTGCATTGTGCTTTCCAAAGAACAAGTGTATAATATAAAAAGCTGGGTTGAGGGTAGAATACTGTCAGACTGGCAGAGAAAAAGCGTTGGCGGCACTGATGGTCTGGAGCTGTTTCAGGCCATACCGCCCAAAAAAAGGAGGAGTCGCAATGGCAATTCTAGTAGCCGGAGGAGCCGGATATATCGGAAGCCATACCTGCGTAGAGCTGTTGAATGCAGGATATGAAGTTGTAGTGGTGGATAATCTTTACAATTCCTGTGAGGAAGCATTGAGGCGTGTGGAGAAGATCACTGGAAAGAAAGTGACCTTTTATAATGTGGACTTGCTGGACAAGCCGGCACTGGAGGCAGTATTTGAGAAAGAAAAGATTGATTCGGTGATTCAGTTTGCCGGATATAAGGCGGTTGGCGAGTCTGTGGCAAAGCCGCTGGAATATTACCACAACAATCTGACAGGAACACTGATTCTGTGTGATGTCATGAGAAATCATGGGGTTAAGAATATTGTATTCAGTTCATCTGCAACCGTTTATGGAGATCCGGCTTTTGTACCTATTACAGAGGAATGCCCAATGGGAGAGATCACCAATCCCTATGGACGGACCAAAGGAATGCTAGAGCAGATTCTTACCGATCTGAATGTGGCAGACCCTGAATGGAATGTTATCCTTCTCCGCTATTTCAATCCCATCGGTGCACACGAGAGCGGCCTGATCGGCGAAGATCCTAAGGGAATTCCAAATAATCTGGTACCTTACATCGCCCAGGTAGCTGTTGGAAAGAGAGAGTGCGTCCATGTTTTTGGAAACGATTACAATACGCCCGATGGAACCGGTGTTCGCGATTATATCCATGTAGTGGATCTGGCAAAAGGACATGTATGTGCAATCCGAAAACTGGAAGATAAAGAAGGAGTTTCTATCTATAATCTTGGAACCGGTCATGGCTACAGTGTTCTTCAGGTTATTCATGCCTATGAGAAAGCCTGCGGAAAAGAACTGCCCTATGTGATTGATCCCAGAAGACCGGGGGACATTGCACAGTGCTACTGCGACCCCACAAAAGCTGCAAACGAACTGGGATGGAAGGCAGACCTTGGGATTGAAGAAATGTGCCGTGATTCCTGGAAGTGGCAGTCAGCCAATCCGGACGGATACAATCAGAATTAACGTGGAAACGCTAGACGTGTTTCATTAGCACAAAGGATGCTGCTGCGGCGGCATCCTTTTCGGGTTGTGCGCCTGGCGGCGCACGTTTCTTAAGGGTGTAAGTCCCAAATCCACCCGGTAGCGGGAAGGATATAGCCGAAGGCAAGGGT
>CAJFOF010000063.1 GCA_904395885.1 uncultured Lachnospiraceae bacterium | reverse complement strand
TTTTATGACAGAGAGAACGATGTTTTGCTTTCAATGTGAACAGACTGCAGGCTGCAGCGGGTGCACCGCAAAGGCCGGAGTCTGCGGAAAAACAGCCGAAACCGCCCGCCTTCAGGATGAGCTGACAGGCGCCCTGATCGGTCTTGCCAGGGCCTGCTGCCAGAATCCGAAAACCAGCCAGACTGACCGGCTGATTTTAGAGGTGCTCTTCACCACCGTCACCAACGTGAATTTTAACGAGGACTCTCTCCGCCTGCTGATCCGGCAGGTCCGGGCGGAGAAAGAACGGATCGCCCCCGGCTGCGGAGCCTGTGCCGCCCGCTGCGGCAATACCGACGATTACGACGTGAACCGCATCTGGGACGCCCCGGAGGATATTCGCTCCCTCAAGTCCCTGATCCTCTTCGGCATCCGCGGCATGGCCGCCTATGCCTACCACGCCGCTGTCCTCGGCTATGAAAATGAGGAAGTGAACCAGTTCTTTTATAAGGCTCTTTACGCTCTGGCGGAGGACTGGGGAATGGAGGAACTGCTCCCCATCGTCATGGAAACCGGAAAGGTAAATCTCGCCTGCATGGAACTTTTGGATCAGGCAAACACGGAGACCTTCGGCGCGCCCCACCCGGTTCAGGTTCCCCTGACTGTTGAAAAGGGTCCCTTTATCGTCATCAGCGGCCACGATCTCCTGGATCTGAAACTTCTGCTGGAGCAAACCGCAGGCAAAGGCATCAATATCTACACCCACGGCGAGATGCTCCCAGCCCACGCATATCCGGAGTTAAAAAAATATCCTCATTTAAAGGGGAACTTTGGAACGGCCTGGCAGAATCAGCAGAAGGAATTTGCAGGTCTCCCGGCGCCAATCCTTTTCACCACCAACTGCCTGATGCCTGTGAAAGACAGCTACGCCGACCGGGTCTTTACCACCGAAGTGGTCTCCTATCCTGGAATGGTCCATATCGGCAGTGACAAAGACTTTTCCCCTGTCATTGATAAGTCCCTGGAACTGGGCGGGTTCACAGAAGACAAAACCTTCTGCGGCATCAACGGCGGCACACAGGTGACCACAGGCTTTGGCCGTCAGGCCGTACTCCAGGCCGCCGGTCCGATCATCGATGCCGTCAAATCCGGCGCCATCCGGCATTTCTTCCTGGTGGGCGGCTGCGACGGAGCACGGCCCGGCAGAAATTACTACACAGAGTTTGTGAAAAAGGCTCCCAAAGATACGGTGATCCTGACTCTGGCCTGCGGGAAATACCGCTTCAACGACCTGGACCTTGGCAGCATCGGAGGCATCCCCAGGCTCCTGGACATGGGGCAGTGCAACGACGCCTACAGCGCCATCAAGGTTGCCCAGGCCCTCGCAGACGCTTTCCAGTGTTCGGTTAATGAGCTTCCCCTGTCCATGGTGCTGTCCTGGTATGAGCAGAAGGCCGTCTGCATCCTTTTGACCCTGCTCTATCTGGGTATCCAGAATATCCGTCTGGGCCCCACTCTCCCGGCTTTCCTATCGCCAAATGTCCTTGGCTACCTGGCAGAGCACTTCCACATTGCCCCTGTCACCACGCCAGAGGATGATCTGAAGGCAATCCTGGAATAGAAATGTTTTAAGCCTCAACTTTTATCGAAATACATCATTTATGTTTGAAAAGTAAATGCTGTTGCCCATCTAACGAGCAAGGCCATCAACTTCAGTAAATATTGCCTCGCATTGATCAGCTTTTAGCGATTACTTAGCAGTAATCCTATTTTCTTTCATAAAAACGAATATTGCATTTCAAATCTGCATATGCTATAATGCCAATAGGCAAAGAGAAGTGATGACATTTCCATGTCTAACAGTGAAAATCCCGGAGTCGCTACCTCCGGGGTTTTCTATTCCTACTTTTGGCAATGGGAAGGCTTAACCCCACAGGCTAGTTGCCGACTATTTGTCACCGTCTAACCATTTGATGACGTAATGGCAAATTACGCCAGCCATAACAGTAACAATGAGAGAAGTGACTATTTCCAAGTCTGACACCTCCCTTCTGCGCCAGTATAGGAGGCAGCAACAGAGAAATTATATCACAGCGCTTTCAACTCTGCCATATCTTTTTCGACAACGTCTCTCCCAACTATCTTTCCTTTCATTCTCACTCGGTACAGCTCATTTTTCCAAATGATCCACTCATCCTTCGCCAACTCTCCGTGCTCCCCGAATTGTATCGCAATCCTCCATCCCTCTAATACCCGCTAGGCTTTTTAGAAGGATCTTCCAAAATCGGATAGAGGAGATTTGACTCTCCCCTTCCACACCACGTAGCGTACCGTTCGGTACTACGCGGTTCAATAGTTTACACGTACTTTTAGATAGTGGGCACTCATGGATGGATATCCAAGTCTATCCACTAGTATCTTCTTAGTGAGTGCAGCGTTAAGCATTTTTGCCGCCCTCCATACCCCCTTCCGACAGGTCGCCTTTTCATGTACTTTCCATTCCGGGAGATTCAGCGTCCTTAGCTTTTTGTATCTGGTGTGCACCTTCTTCCATTGCCTCCAGTACACCGCTTGGATTCTGTGGTGGAGCCATTTGTCCGTATCCTCTATCAGGCTTTTCATGTCTGCATACCGGTACTAGTTGATCCACCCTGTCGTATATCTCCTGAGTTTTTCCTCTCTTTCTGGGTTGCTCCACCTGTTTCCCCTTATTTCGGTAAAATCCATATCCTAGGTATTTCACTTTGCTGACATGACTGACTGTCGTTTTCTCAAGATTGACTTTCAGGTATAGCTTCTTTGTAAGAAACGGTATGATATGTCTCAGCGTTCTCTCTGCGTTTTTCCGGCTTTTGCATAGAATCACCTGCCCCGTCTACTGTTGGCGTTCCATGCAGTTATTGGGCTTTCGTTTGTTTTGGTAACCTCATCCACGCTTCACAGCCTATCCGGACAACTTTTACAGGCCAGTGGTTTGCCTCCGGCTTCCTTCAGCCCCCGCCTCACAATGACGCCCTTGCCATTAGCTGCACCCTTCCCACTGCCGGGTGGGTCAGGGACTTTCACCCGTTAGAACGTGTGCCTGCCGGACACAACAAAAAAAACGAGCCGGAGGAACTTTCATTCCTCTGACTCGCTTTCTTCATGCTGCGCCAGCGCCGCCGCAGGCGGCACCATCCGTTTATTCCAGGTTTTCCTGAAGATTATTCGTCCTCCAGTTCATCCTCTCCAACGATCTCATCGTACTCCTGCTCATCCAACAGTTCGTCAAACGCATCGGCAACGATCTCGTACTCATCGTCATCTTCGATATTCTCCAGATTGGGAGCGCCGTCTTCTGTCTCTGTATAGCGGTACAGATACACTTCTCCTTCCTCTGCCTCTTCACCTTCCATGGGCAGCAGGGCAATATAATCTCTGTCGCCTGCCGGGAAAATCGTTAAGACTACGCATTCCAGCTCGGAACCGTCATCCAGGGTAAGAGTAACAGTCATTTCTTCCTCTTCTTCGATCTTGTTGTTAAAATCTTCTGCCATCTCTTTCTACCTCTCTTTTCGTATGGTAGGCAATCCGCCTTACACACACTGTAGCAGACTGAGCAAGAAAAATCAAGCAAAATTTGCCCTCAATATTCTATCCCAATCCGCGCCATGATCCCTTTTTCGTAGGGGTGGCGCACCATTTTCATCTCCGTGACGTAATCCGCCATGGACAGCAGCCGCTCAGATGGATTTCTCCCGGTCAGGATCAGCTCTCTCTCCTCCCTCCTGTCATCCGGGCAGAACACTTCCATCAGCTCAATAAGCCGCTCCTCGTCTGCCAGATTGTACCCCAGGGCCGCCATGATCTCATCCAGGATCACCATATCTGCCTGCTCTCTGGCGGCCTCCGCAAACGCTTTCTCCAGGAGTTCCCGGTAGTAGGCCCCCGCCTCGGCTTTCTGCTGATCCGTCATCCGAAAATAAAATCCAAATGTCTTCTCGCAGGGCAGCACCCGGATGCCCGGAACAGCCGCCAGAACCGGCACCTCGCCCGAATCGTCTGTCTTTAAAAAGCGGGCGATCACGATCTTTTTTCCTCTCCCAGCAGCCCGGATTGCCAGCCCCATCGCCGCCGTCGTTTTTCCTTTTCCATCGCCGCAGTAAATATGAATCATATGGTTTCCTCCTGAATTTTGCTGTCTGGCGCTAATGTCTTCCAAAAGACAAAAAGCCGGTGAACAGGCCCTCTGGCACCACTCTCCGGCTTATATCTTATCATACTCTTTTCTCCCGCGAAAGCCCCAGCCAACACCTAGGCTATCTTTTTTTCTGCACTCTCAGGAAATGGTTCGTCAGCATAACGTCGATCCCCATATTGAAAAATCCCTCTGCCTCCTCCGGGTCATCGGACCAGAACAGGTTGCAGATCATCCCGTGGGCATGGGCTTTGTCGATCATCTGCTGTGTCAGGAACAGCTTGCAGAACTGAACCCGGCTGCACTCATATTCGATGGCGTGTTCCACAATGGTGAAATTCATATCACCTTCCAGACAGCACCGCTTCACATCCGGCGCCATTTTTCTGGCTGTCTCCAGCACATCCTGGCATCCGGTCACATACACATTCTCACGGCACTGGTACTTGTCGATCAGGGCAAGTATTTTGCCAAACACTTCCTCGCTGTACCTGGCCCCGGCTGGCTGCTCCATCTCCGGCAGCACCACCTCTTTGGGCTGTACCATCGGCATGGCAAGAGGCGCGTTTTCCGTGTAGACCTGTCCCAGAGCCTTTAGCCGCTGGGTCACCGCCTCACTCCTTGGGATCTGATAGCCCAGAGATTTGATATGAATATTCATGACTGTCCGGTTGGCGAATTGTTCCAGGACCTCCTCAAAAAACGGAATCTTCACCCCGGCAAACTCTCTGCCAAATTTTACCCCGGCGTCACATTTTCTGACCTCATCCGCCGTCATCTCATTGATGCTGCCAGTGCCGTCCGTCGTCCTGTCCACCGTCGGATCGTGGCACACTACGATTTCCCCGTCAGCCGTGGGCCAGAGATCAAATTCGATCTCCTCCGCTCCCAGCGAAACCGCCGATGCAAAGGCCGGCAGAGTGTTTTCCGGCGCTACCGAATTAAATCCTCTGTGGGAACAATAGATTTTCTTCTTCATAGCTTATTCGCTCCTTTATGAAATTCGTTTTAATTTTGGATCCAGCTTATCCCTGAGCCAGTCGCCCACCAGGGAGATCTGCAGAATCAGCACAACAATCACCACACTGGGGATCATGGCCAGCCACCAGTGGGTCAGCATATAGTCTCTCCCGTTGCTTACCATCACTCCCAGGGATGTTCCCGGCGGCTCGATTCCCAGCCCCAGGAAGGAAAGCGTGCTCTCCAGAAGGATGAATCCGCTGAGTTCCATGGTTGCCTGCACAATCAGAGGCGACGCAATGTTTACCAGAATGTGCTCAAACACGATCCGCACCCCGCTGGCTCCCATGGACCTGCTGGCCTCGATAAAGGCTGCTTTTTTCAACTGAAAGATCTGGCTCCGCACCAGGCGGCAGAAGGATGACCAGCCGGTGATGGTGATGACCAGGACCGTTGTCGCCGGTCTCGCCCCCAGAATACAGGCCAAAATGATGCCGATAAACGTGGTGGGCACGGAGAGCCTCACATCCGTCAAAAACGATATGATCACGTCCGTAACCCCTCCGGCCAGGCCGGAGATGATTCCCAGGGCCGTTCCCAGGGCCGTGGCGATCACCATTCCTGTAAAGGAGATCAGGACCGTGGAGCGGATGGCGTACAGCAGTCTTACCGCCACATCCCTGCCCAGGTTATCCGTTCCCATCAGATACGGAGAAGTCGGGTCCAGGAAGGACGGTTTTGCCAGTCTCTGGGTCAGATCCGTAGCGCCCAGGTCCACCGGGGCCAGAACCGGGGCCAGCAGAGCGGCACCGACAATGATCACAAAGGTGACCATCAGAAAAAGAATCATCGGTGGGATTCCCCACCTTTTTTTCATTTTATTTTGTTTTCCCATGTTCCATCCTCCTCGTCAGCTTTTCCGAATCCGCGGATCCAGCAGCCCGTAGGACAGATCCACAAGCAAGTTTACAAATGTCACCGACGCCGCAATGACCAACACGCCAAAGACTACTACGGGGAAATCCCTCTGCTGTGCGCTGGTAACAATCAGAGTCCCGATCCCCGGCCAGGCAAAGACAGTCTCTACCACCACTGAGCCTCCGATCAGGGCACTGAGCTGGGATCCCAGAATGGTGATAACCGGGATCAGGGCATTTCTCAGGCCGTGCTTGATCACAACCTTCCACTCTCTCATTCCTTTAGAACGGACGAAATCCAGATAATCATTCCCGATCACGTCCAGGAGAGAGCTCCGGGTCAGACGGGCTACGCTGGCGATAGGCCCCACCGACAGGGCAATGATGGGCATGATGTAGTTTTTCACCGTTCCCGTGCCTCCGCTGGGTAGGACTCTCAAGGTCAGGGCAAAAATAAAGATCAGCAGGATTCCCAGGACGAAATTGGGGAGCGTGCTTCCGATCACCGCCAGACTCATGGTCAGACGGTCAAGGAGGGAATTATGCTTTACTGCCGCCAGAACCCCCAGCGGAAGCCCCACAACGATCGTCACAACAAATACAATGCTCCCCAGGGAGACCGTAGGCCAGATTCTCTCTGCAAACAGATCCGAAACCTCCCGGGAATAGTAATAGCTGGTCCCTGTATCTCCCGTAAACAGGCCAACAAAGGATTTTACGTACTGTTCCCACAGCGGCAGATCCAGTCCCAGATTTCTGCGGAGGGTTTCTTTCGCAGAATCGCTGGCTCCTGCCTGAGTCAGCCAGTCCACCGGGTCCCCGGTGACTCTGGTCAGAAAGAATACCAGAGTGTAGACTGCCCAGATTGTAAAAATTGCTTTTAATACTCTCATCAAAACGTATCTCTTCACGGTGTCTCCTCCCTGCTGTACAGATGACAGGCCACAAAATGTCCCGGTTCTATCTCCTTCTGCGCCGGTTTCTCTCTGCGGCAGACTTCCTTCGCCTGAGGGCATCGGGTACAGAAGGGACAGCCCGCCGGCGCGTGGATCGGGCTGGGGATCTCCCCGGCCAGCACCTTGCACTGATCCTTGACCTGCGGGTCAGGAACCGGCACGGCCTCCATGAGAGCCTTGGTATAAGGATGGGCCGGGTGCGAGAACAGAGTCTTTTTATCTGCCAGCTCCATCATCTGCCCCAGATACATGACCAGAATCCGGTCGCTGATATGGCGAATCACGCTCATGTCGTGGGACACAAAGAGATAAGTCAATTTCTTTTCCTTCTGCAGAATCCGGAGCAGATTGAGGATCTGTGCCTGAACCGAAACGTCCAGAGCCGAGACAGGCTCGTCGCAGATCAAAAGCTCCGGTTCCAGAATCAACGCCCTGGCGATGCCGATCCTCTGTCTCTGCCCTCCGGAAAATTCGTGGGGATACCGTTCCAGCGCCTCCTCCGGAAGCCCTACCTGCTCCAGCAGGGGAAGCACCCTCTCCCGCTTTTCTTTCGCGTTCATTTTGCTGTGGATCCGCAGAGGTTCTTCCAGAATCCGCTTCACAGACATTCTGGGATCCAGGGAAGAGTAGGGATCCTGAAAGACCATCTGGATATGGCTGCGTAATTCATGATCCATTCCCTTTTTGATCTGGTGTCCCATAAAGGTAACGCTTCCGCTGGTTACATCCTCCAGCCCCATTGCCACGCGGGACAGGGTGGTCTTGCCGCAGCCGGACTCTCCGATCACCCCCAGCGTCTCCCCCCGGTACAAGTTAAAAGATACCCGGTTGACTGCCTGAACTCTTCCGATCTCCTTCTGAAAAATCAGGCCCCGCATAACCGGGTAATCCTTCTGCAGGTCTTTTACCTCCAGGATGATTTCTCTGTCTTCCATTATGGCGCCACCACCTTTGCTTGTTCTAAATCGTCGCTGCCGGAGAATACCCAGCAGCGGCTCAGATGGCCGTCCTCACCACTAAGCTCCGGCTCCTCTTCCCGGCACTTGCTGCAGGCATAGCTGCATCGTTTCTGGAACCGGCAGAAATTTACCGGCGCTTTCAGCGCATCCACCTGTCCCGGAATGGTATACAGGGTCTCTTTATCCTCATCAATGCTGGGGATCGCAGCCAGGAGTCCCCGGGTATACGGGTGCCAGGGCTTTGAGAAAATCTCCTCACAGCGCCCTTCTTCCACCACAACACCTCCGTACATGACGAACATCCTGTCGCAGATCGCAGCCACAACGCCCATATTGTGGGTGATTAGAATCACCGCTATATTCAGGCGGTCCCGCAGCTCCCTGATCAGGGCCAGGATCTGTGCCTGGACGGTAACGTCCAGGGCCGTGGTAGGCTCATCGGCAATCAGGATTTTAGGATTGCAGGCCAAAGCAATGGCAATCACCACCCTCTGCTGCATCCCGCCTGAAAGCTCGTGGGGATACTGGTTCAGCCTCAGCTCTGGCGAAGGGATGTTTACCTGGCGCAGCAGTTCAATGGCCCTCTCCCTGGCCTCCTTATCTGTGATGCGTTCATGGTTCTTCAGGATTTCAACGATCTGGTTTCCTATGGTGTAGACCGGATCCAGGGCTGAGAGGGGATTCTGAAAGATCATGGAGATTCCCTTCCCCCGGACTTTGCACAGTTCTTTCTCGCTGAGCTGAAACAGATCCTTATCCTCAAACAGCGCCGTCCCCGCCTCTCTCCGGGAGGTCACCGGATCCATCAGCCCCATCAGCGAACGGACCACCGTGCTCTTCCCGCAGCCGGATTCCCCGACGATCCCGACGATCTCTCCCGGATAGAGAGTCAGATCCACGCCGTCTACCGCCGGCACTTCCCCATCCCGGGATTGATAATAGCTTTTAAGATTATGTACTTCCAGGACAGGCTTCTTCGCCTCTTCCCGGCGCTCCAATTCCTTTTCTGTGTTCAACTAACCGTCTCTCCTATCTATAAGAGGCTGCCGCAAAATGGATTTCAGAGACTACATTTTGCGGCAGCTCGCTGGTTCTTGCTTTTATTCTATTATTCTGTAACTGTCAGATCTCCCGCGCGGAAAGGCATGATCTGATTTTCACAGTAGGTCATATCCCACTCTAATCCATCCCGGATGCCGTACAGATCCTCCGCTTGGTACAGATAAGTGCCGGGGCAGTAGGTATCAAATACTTCCAGAAGAGTGCGGGCCGCTTCTCTCTGTTCTTCCAGATCCTGACTCTCAATGAGGGTCTGTCCTGCCTGGACAAATTCTTCTGTAGGTGTCCAGCTTCCTGTCTCCTCATTTGCCGGACCGGAACCAGGTCCAAACAGAAGCCACAGCGCTCCCAGAGGATTGTCAAAACGGGAAGCAGAGGACCATGCCCGGATATCCGCCTGGAAAGAGAACACATCGGTAAATACAACCTCTGCCTTAATTCCCACATCGGCCAGCATGCTGACGATAGCCTCGCCTGCCTGGTTTCCGTTGGTGTAATAGCCGTCTGCCATCTCGATGCTGATCACTTCCTCTCCGTCATAGCCAGATTCCTCGACCAACTGTCTGGCCTTTTCCGGATCGTACTGAATGCCCTCGTAATCTTCTATGTAAAGATCCCCGTAACTCTCAAACTGGTGGCCGTTGGGAACCTTTGCATAATCGGTCCAGAGAGTGTCTACAAGCTGCTGACGGTCAATGGCCATGGTGATCGCCTGACGGAACTGCTGGTTGGACATGATGCTGTTCTCGTCTTTCGTGTTAAAGGTGTAGATATGAATGTTCTTAATCGGTGTGCCGACTACATTTAAGCCCTCTGTGTTCTGAATGGTTTCCACTGCGTCGCCAGGTACGTCATTGATAATGTCCAGCTCGCCTGTGATCAGAGCCGTCATGCGGGCCGATGCTTCCGGATAAGCGATAAATTCGATTCTCTTTACCGCCGGGGCCTCTCCCCAGAATCCGTCATACCGCTCCAGAACGTATTTCTCCGGAGAATATTCTGTCATCATGTAAGGACCGGTTCCGATAGGCGCTGTCTGGAATGCCTCATCGCCAACTTCCTCCACGTAATCCTTTGGAACAATGCTGGCGCCCCAGATAGAGCCAAGTCTCTGCTCAAAAGCTGCGTCCGGTTCTTTCAGCTTAAAGCTAACGGTCAGATCGTCTACAATCTCCACGGAATCCAGAGTCTCGTACAAAACAGCGATGGTTCCGTCTCCGTAACCGCTGAGGATTCTGTCAAAGGTAAACTTGACATCCTCTGAAGTACAGGGTTCTCCATTCTGGAATGTGACGCCCTCTCTAAGGGTAACGTTCAGGGTCGTATCATCCTGCCACTCCCAGCTCTCTGCAAGCTGGCCGCAGATCTCCCCTTCCTTGTCGGTAAAAAGCAGGGTATCAAACATATTATAAAATAATTTTATACTGGCAATTCCAATAGACTTGTCCGGGTCCAGGTCAGTAGGCAGTGCTGCCAGTCCGACCCGAAGGACATCCAATTCTGCGCTCTGGCCATCCTGGGATGCCTGGGAGGTTTCTGTCTGAGTTGTCTCCGCCTGAGAACCCGTTGTCTGGGAAGCTGTTGTCTGAGAACCTGTTGTGCCGCTGCTTTCCCCGCTGCTGCCGCAAGCCGTAAGAGCCATAGCTGCCGCCATCATGCCAGCAAGAATACCCAATCTCTTTTTTGTCATTTCCTCTTTCTCACTTTCTTTAGTTTTTGATGATATATAAACTATAATCTTTAAATTTATAATTTTCTATCAAGTATTCGTAATATAAATGTCAACGAAGTGTAAATTCTGTATATAAGAAATTTAAATAAAAAAGCGAGTACTGCAAAGAGAGTTTCTCTTGCAATATTCGCTTCTGCCAATCAAATATATTCTCTCACAAACCTTGAGACTTCCAGTTTTTTGTGGTACCGCTCTTTGGCGTAATAGATGTGAAGGCGGTCCCTGGCCCGGGTCATAGCCACATAGAACATACGGCGCTCCTCCTCCAGATCCGCGTCCAGGATGGCCTTGCTGTGGGGAGTCGTCCCCTCATTGGCATCCGGTATGTAGACCACCGGAAATTCCAGCCCTTTGGCGCTGTGCATGGTCATAACCGCCACGCTCTCCCGGTCGTCATCCTGGCTGTCAAATTCCTGGTTCTTTTTCAAAAGCTGTTCTTTATACTCCTCCATATGGCGCTCCCAATCCTCCATGGATCGAAAGCCCCCGGCGCTCTCCTGTAGCTGGTCTGCGATCTCCAGCAGCTCGTCGGCCTTCATCCGCCGCATGTCAGCATATTCCCGAAGGTAATCGTCATATCCCACAGCCTTTCGGATATAATTGACCGCCGCCACAGGAGCCATAGGTTTTATCATTTCCAGATCATACTCCATCTGTTCCAGGCGGTCCAGCATCCATTTTTTATCCTGGTAAAAGGATTTGAGCTTCTCCATATCGACTCTGGGGCTGTCCAGAGCGTCTCTGCTGACGTACCGCTTAGGCCGGTTGATAATCCGCAGAAAGTCCTTCCTCTCCCGACCTCCCCCGGCGATGCGGATATAAGTGAGAATATCTCTGGCGATCCAGTGCTCGTAAAGATTTGGCAGGGAATCCCTCATCTTAAAAGGCACATTGTACTCCATCATTTTTTCCGCCAGAAGTCGGGCCCCCATATTGGTGCGGAAGAGGACGGCGATATCCCCGTACTGCAGGCCTGCTCGGTGGTAATCCCGGATCTCCTCCACAATATCTGCCACCTCTTCCCCTGTCGTCTCAAACACACGGGTCATCACCGGCTTTCCGTGGCCTCTCTTAGCCTCCAGTTTTTTCGGAAAACGCTTCTGATTGTGGCTGATCAGGCGGCCGGCAGCTTCCACAATCTCAACAGATGAGCGGTAATTAATCCCCAAAAGAACCCTGGCGGCGGAAGGATAGTCCTTCTCAAACCCCAGCATGATCTCCGGCTTCGCTCCCCGGAAGCGGTAGATGGACTGGTCGTCATCCCCGACGATAAAGAGATTGTTTTCCGGCAGGGCCAGCATTTTCACAATCTCATACTGAAGACGGTTGATGTCCTGAAACTCATCGATCAGGATGTAGCGGTACTTTTTTTGCCAGGCAGACAGGATGTCTTTCCTCTCCTGAAACAGCTCATAACACATCGTCATCATGTCGTCAAAATCCAGAAGGGCCTGACGGCGCAGAAATGCCTCATAGCCTTGGTACAGCTTCTGAAACACTTCCATTCCGCAGTTTTTGGAATAAAAATGTTCCAGGTTCAGCATATCGCCCTTTACCATGCTGATCTCACTGAGGACAGCGGCGATAAACTCGTTTTCATCCTCCGTGTCAATATCCAGCCTCTCCATCATTTCCCGAATGCACTGGGCACGCTGGTCCTCCCGGACAATATTGGAGGCGTCAAAGCGATACGCCAGCTTCAGAATGCGGAAAAATACAGAGTGGAAGGTGCCAAAACTGACCCTTCCACTCTCTGCCCCGCTCTCCTCCTGAAGTTTTTCATATCTCTCCTGCATCTGTCTGGCCGCCGCCCTTGTAAACGTGATGACCAGGATGGAGGAGGGATCGATCCCGCAGTAACCGGTAAGGTAGCGGATCCGGTTGGTGATCACCGTCGTCTTTCCGGATCCAGGACCCGCCAGCACCAGCATGGGACCTTCCCTGTGAAGGATCGCCTGTTCCTGGGCCTTATTAAATGCCATCTGCAGTTTCCGGTCCGGACAGCAGCTCAATTCCCTTTCTGAGCCGTGCCAGTGACTCTTCCTTCCCCAGCACTTCCATGATCTCCGTAGCTCCCGCCGGCGTCATCTGCTTGCCGGAAAGCGCCGTCCGGATAGGCCACATAACAAAGCCTGTCTTTACGCCTTTCTCTGCGACGTACTGAGCCAGCTTTTCGTAGAGGGCGTCGTTGCTGTAGTCCTCCTGAGCTTCCAGGATCGGCAGCACATCCTGCAGCGTCTCCAGAGAATTTTCTTTCGTCGTCTTCATCTTCTTGTGGATATACATAGCCGGATCGTACTCCGGAAGGGTCTCGAAGAAGTCAATGTGGCCGGCAATATCCGGGAATACTTCGATTCTGGTCTTTACCATGGCCGCAATCTTCTTCAGATCCAGATCTTTTTTGATCACAGCCTTGATATACGGCTCCGCCATCTGATAGAAACGGTCAAAATCCATGGACTTCATATATTCCCCGTTCATCCAGCGCAGCTTGGTCATATCAAAGACTGCCGGGGATTTGCTCATCCTGTGGTAGTCAAACTCTTTTACCATCTCCTCCAGAGTGAAGATCTCCCGGTTGTTCTCCGGGGACCAGCCCAGCAGCGCCACGTAATTGACCACCGCTTCCGGCAGAAATCCCTGCTCGATCAGGTCCTCATAGGAGGAATGGCCGCTTCTCTTGCTCAGCTTCTTGTGCTCCTCGTTGGTAATCAGGGGGCAGTGAACATAGACCGGAACCTCCCATCCGAAGGCATCGTAAAGGCGGTTGTACTTGGGGGAGGAGGAGAGGTACTCGTTTCCCCTGACCACATGGGTGATCCCCATCAGGTGGTCGTCCACCACGTTGGCAAAATTGTAGGTGGGGTAGCCATCAGATTTGATCAGGACCATATCGTCCAGCTCATCGTTGTTGACAGAAATATCCCCATAGATCTCATCGTGGAAGGTGGTGACGCCCTCTCTGGGATTGTTCTGACGAATCACGTAGGGAACGCCCGCCGCCAGCTTCTCCTCGATCTCCTCTTTGGACAGGTGGAGGCAGTGCTTGTCGTAAACCATGATCTCCTCCCCGTTGACCGTCTTCTTCAGAGAATCCAGCCGTTCCTGGGTGCAGAAGCAGTAGTACGCCTCCCCCTTCTCAATCAGCTTTTTGGCATATTCCAGATAAATTCCCGCTGCCTGGCGCTGGCTCTGGACGTAGGGACCTACGCCGCCGTCTTTATCTGGACCCTCGTCGTGGATCAGCCCGGTCTCCGCCAGGGTGCGGTAGATAATGTCCACCGCACCTTCTACGTAGCGCTCCTGGTCAGTATCCTCTATTCTCAGCAGAAAATCTCCGCCCTCATGTTTGGCAATCAGGTATGCGTACAGTGCTGTTCTCAAATTGCCCACATGCATCCGTCCTGTCGGGCTTGGAGCGTATCTGGTTCTTACTCTCTTTGTCATAGTCGTTCTCCTCTTAATTTCTTCTTTCATACCTATGGCGGCACAGCCTTCCGGCAGCCGCTGATCCCATTTATTATAGCGCAGGCCCCGGGAAAAGACAATGTCATTTCGATGTGAGACGGCCGATATTTTTGATCAGCACAGAGACCGTCCCATCGGCATTGGTCAGGAACTCTACCCGGTCGGGATTCTGGTATTCTTCCATTGGGATCGTGATCTCAATACCGGTATCTGTGGTCAGGCGCTGCTTCTGAAACTTTTTTACGGTTTTTTCTGACTTTGGCTCCACCACAGCGTCTGCCAGATTGTACTTTTCCAGCTTTCCCGTCAATTCTTCCTGCATCTGGGGGCTGTCAGGAAAGATCTTTTCCTTCACACTCTCCACCGCCAGGCTTCCTGTCTCCTCCAGCTCCTGATAGATGGCATTTTTAATTTCCATCTTTCTCTCCGTGTCCTCATCCCCGTAATACTTGCGGTTGACCTGTTCCACAGCCTTGGTCACTATGTCCATTCGGGTCTTTTGGGACAGAGGGGCATGGCACTCCAAGAACAGCTCCGAAAAATACAGCCTTTTCTCCCCGTTGACCGGGTACTTTTTCTCTGTCAGCAGGATATCGCCGTTTTCCAGGCTGACGACGCACGCTTCCGCCAGCCGCTGGCCCTGGCCCGGCAGCAAAGCCCTCTGCAGAATGATGGCATTTCCGTTTTTTCCGTCCTCTTCCGTGTTGGTCATATGGGTGTAGGATGTCCGGTAATTGAGCTTCAAAATCCCCAGATAATCCGTGCCGCTGCAGCCGAAAACCACCACCGCCAGGTCCCCTGCCGGAATCTCTATGTTAGAATTCATAATCTCAAACAGAATCTTTGCGATCTCCCGGCTGGTCTCTACAAAATTCTCTGGCGTGCAGCCCCGCACCAGCTCCATCACCCTGGAGGTATCGGAAAACCGGCACAGCTTCACCTCATCGCTCTCCGTAAATTTTTCAATGTGGCACTTGAAAAAATCCGACAGGTCAGATCCCATCTCCATCTCACAGTCAGACAGAACCGGCAGTCCCATGGAGGAATCCAGGATGTGGACAATGCCGGTCTTCATAATCATATCATCCTTTAACATATCCGTCCTCCCATTCTCCTGCCAGCAAGTGCCCCAGGTCCTTCACAGTCTCCGCCAGAACCCTGGCCCCGGCTTCCTCCAGCTCCCTGCGGCTCCCGTAGCCGAACAGGACACCGACGGAGTCCATGCCGTTTTTTCTAGCTCCCAGAATATCGTGCTCCCGGTCTCCCGCCATCACAGCAAGGGACGTCTCCGCAATCGAATTTTTCTCCAGCACATAGCGAATCACATCACCTTTTTCTACCCGGCTCTCCTCCATATCCGCTCCGCCGATAAAAGAAAAATACCGGTCCAGATCAAAATGCTCTAAAATCTGCCGCGCGTACACCTCCGGCTTTGAGGTGGCCACCAGCAATTTTCTTCCCTCACTCTGCAGTTCTCTCAGCATTTCCGGAATGCCTTCATAGACCCGGTTTTCAAAAATCCCCCGGCTGCTGTAATATTCCCGGTATACCCAGACAGCTTCCGCGGCCTTTTTCTCCTCAAACCCATAGTATTTCATAAAGCTCTGCTTCAAAGGCGGCCCGATAAAAGGGCACAGCTTCCTCTGATCTGGTTCCCGAATCCCGTAATGCTCCAGCGCATACTGGACGGAACGGGTGATCCCCTCCATGGGATCTGTCAGCGTCCCATCCAGGTCAAACAGCAGGTATTTCTTTTTCATAATCCTGTCTCCTCATCTCTCGTATCTCTCGCAAAAAACCTATCCTTTCTGCCACTGCAGCATTCTTTTTGCTTCCTCTTCGTCAAAAAAGACGGTGCTGCCCACAGCCGTCTCAGAAAACACACACAAGCCCTCGCAGGCCCCTATAGTATCAATGGAAAAATGAATTCCCTCTCTCCCGCTGTGCACTTCCGTGACTGTACCGGAATGGATCATCCCATCTTCCACATAATACGCCGTCATTCCATCTTTAATCAACATCTCTCACCTTCAACAGGCCGCAGCCGGCCCGGAGAGAATTCTCTGGGCCGTAAGCTGCAGCCTTCCCACTGCCTATTGAATTTTTTCTGTCACCTCTGCCATTTTGGAAACATCTCCGATAAGAATAGCCCCTTTTAACTGCTTGTTGACGTAATAATACTTCTCATACTGCAGCTTTGCCTCGTCGCAGATCTCCACCGTCCGGTAGTGGAGATCGGGGTTCTTTCCATTGTCTCCGATCGCATACAGAGCGGTATTCATGCCGTGGAAAGAGAGCCCTGCAGACGGTGCCTGGTAGATAACAAAATCTCCGGCTGCGTTTGCTCCGGCAGTCTTTCCCTGCTCAGAGGCCTCCGGCCAGATGGCATAATTGATGCCATTGCACTGGGCACAGTCGCCGCAGGCGTAGATTCCCTCAATATTGGTCTCCATCCGCTCATTCACCACGACGGCCCGGTCCACCTCAAGACCCATGTCCTTTGCCAGTCCGGTATTGGCCCTGACGCCGGCGGAGACGATGACCATATCGGCCCCAATCACCTGTCCGTCGGCTAGAAGGATCCCCGTCACCTTCCCGCTCTCGCCTGTGATCTCCGTAATCTGGGCGCCTGTATAGATAGAAATCCCCTCGGAGGCCGCGATCTTCTTTAACATTTCCCCGGCAGCCAGATCGATCTGGCGCCCCATCAGCATAGGAGCCACCTCCAGAACAGTCACCTGACAGCCTGCCTTTTTAAACTCCCAGGCAGCCTCCAGTCCCAGAACGCCTCCGCCGATCACCGCCACCCGCTTCGTATCAGGCAGCAGCCGGTTGATCTTCTCAATGTCGGAAATCCGGCGGATAGCAATCACCTCATCCTGATCCGCGCCTTTGATAGGCGGGATAAAGCACTCGGAGCCGAGGGCGTATATCAGCTTCGTATATTTCAGCCTGCCGCCGTCCTCCAGACAGATCTCCTTCTTTTCCGTGTCCACAGAGACAGCCCGATTTCCCAGCATCCTGAAAATCCGGTTTTCCTCATACCAGGATTCTGGATGAACGCCGATCTGACTGCCGTCCAGCCCGGCCATCATGGTCTTGGTCAGCATCGGCCGGTTGTAAGTATCCCATGATTCATCAGAAACCATGACGATCGAGGCCGTCTGATTCCGCTCCCGTATCGCCTCAGCCGCATTGAGTCCGGCTGTGCCGTTGCCCAGGATGACGAAAAAGTCGCCGCTGTCCCGGCGGAAGGAGACCTCGTCCACTTCCACCTCCACAAAATTCTCCCGGCCCACGCCGCAGACCGGGCAGGTGTCGTAGGAGGCGTCGAAGATCTCGCCGCAGACCAGGCATTTCACCAGCTTTCTGGCGCCCTTTTTCTCCTTCTTTCTCTCGTTCTCCTTATTCTGCACCAGACATCCGAAATTGTAGCCGTATTCGTAAGCGTCGATCAGGCCCACCTTGCCCGGTTTGAATTTTACCCGGAACCCGTCATCCGGCACTTTCATCTTCAGCTGCTTCAGCCGTTCTATAATGTGGGGGACGCCCTCCCCGCTCCAGCCGTAGCTTCCGAAAGCCCCGGCAAATTTCCCGCCGTGGGTCCCGGCAAACATGGATGTGGTCAGATCCCAGATGGGCTTTAACGCCTCCCCGACGATGGTAGGCGTTCCCAAAAGGAAGCCGTCGGCATAGCCGATCTCTGTCAGAACGTCAGCCGGATCCGATTCCACCAGATCGTACAGCTTGACCGCCACCGATCCGCTGTCTTTGATTCCTTCCCCGATCTTTTCCGCCAGCTCCCTGGTGTAGCCGTAAGCGCTGACATAGGGGATCACCACTGTCTTTTCCGTATTGGGATTCTCCTGAGCGCACCACTTCTCATAGATATCGAACATCTCCGGGATCCCGGCGTCCAGAACCGGCCCATGGCCTGTACAGATCATATCAATGTCCATCTCTCTGACCCGCTCCAGGGCTTTTCTCATATAAGGTTTGAATGGCCCGATAATACAGTCAAAGTAGTATTTCGTGGCCCTCATATACCCTTCCTCGTCCTCCACCTTGCTTCTCAGGATGCCGTCAAAGGCATAGTGGGAGCCGAAAGAATCGCAGGTTACCAAAGTTTTGTCCTCCTCGATATAAGTATACATGGTGTCCGGCCAGTGAAGGTTTGGAACCACCAGAAAACGGAAGGTCTTGTCCCCGATCTTCATAGTCTCATTGTCCTTCACCGGGATACTGTAAAAGTCTCTGTTAACGATATTTTTCAGGAAATTGATGGCGCAGCCCGTCGCCACAATCTTCATCGAAGGATTCCACTCCAGCAGCATCTCCACACTGCCTGAGTGGTCCGGCTCTGTATGGTTGACGATCAGATAGTCGATTTTGTGGGGATCTGCTACGGTCTTTAATTTTTCCAGATATTCGGGGAAAAATTTCGCTTTGGCGGTCTCCAATAGCACAGTCTTTCCGCCGGTCTTGAGGACATAGGAATTGTAGGTCGTCCCAAATTCGGTGTACATAATAATGTCAAACACGCGGAGATCATGATCCAGAATCCCTGTCCAATAGAAATTGTCTTTTAACTGCAATGTTTCCATAAAGCGCCTCCTTCTTTCTTTTATGCTTATTTCCTATTATAGCGGAAAGAGTAAAAAATATCTATAGCAGAAAGACGCCGGCTCCCAATTCATGGAAACCAGCGTCTTTTCATCGGCGTTTTATCCTTTTTTATAGAATATTACCGCCTCATAGGGGCGAAGTACAAGACTGGAAGGATCCGGGCTGTCCTTATAGTTAGAAAGGATCGCTTTGCAGCCCTCCGGGAGCCGGTAATCTGCCTTTGTCTCCTCACCGAAGAAATTGCAGAACACATACAGCTCCTCATCTCCCAGCTTTCTCTCATATGCCAGGATCCTGTCATCCTCCCGCAGAAGAGGGATCACGGTTCCGTTCTGGATGACGGGGTACTGTTTCCGCAGCGCCACCAGGCTCTTGTAATACCGGAAAATAGAGTCCTCCTCATTCCGGTCCAAGGTGTTGATCTCCTTGTATCTGGAGCAGACCGGAATCCAGGGCGTTCCCTGAGTAAAGCCGCCATTCTCGGAATCATCCCACTGCATTGGCGTTCTGGCATTGTCCCGGGATTTTGCCTGGAGGATCTTCATCACTTCCTCCTCGGTTTTTCCCTCCTGTTTCAAAATATTGTAATAATTCAGGCTCTCAATATCGCGGTACTGATCGATGGATGTAAAGCCCGCATTGGTCATGCCGATCTCTTCCCCCTGATAAATATAAGGGGTTCCTCTGAGTCCGTGGATGGCGGTAGCCAGGCACTTTGCCGACTCTTTCCGGTACTCCCGGTCATTGCCGATCCGGGTGACGATTCTGGGCTGGTCGTGATTGCACCAGAACACTGCGTTCCAGCCGCCTCCCCTTTCCATCTTTTCCTGCCAGGTGAACAGGTAATTCTTCAGATCATGGAAGCGGAAGGGCTCTACCGCCCATTTATTTCCCGAAGGATAGTCCACCTTCAGATGGTGAAAGCTGAAAATCATCGAAAGCTCTTTGCTCTCCGGATTGGAATAGCGGATGCTGTTTTCCAGGGTGGTGGAGGACATCTCTCCCACCGTCACCACATCGTCGTAGCGGCCGAAGGTGTTCTCGTGGAGTTCCCTCAGGTACTGGTGGATCTTTGGGCCGTCGGTGTAGAAGCGGTGGCCGTCCCCCTCCAGGTCGTCCTCGTAGACGTCCGGCTTGGAAACCAGATTGACCACATCGAACCTCAGTCCCTTGACGCCTTTGTCCAGCCAGAAATTGACAGCCTTGTACAGATCCTGGCGCATCTCAGGATTTTCCCAGTTCAGATCCGCCTGGGTCACATGGAACAGATGCAGGTAATACTCGTCCGTCTCCGGCAGGTAGCTCCAGGCATTGCCTCCGAATTTCGATACCCAGTTGGTGGGTGGAAGTCCGTTTTTTCCTTTTTTGAAAATGTAGTAATCCCGGTATTTGGGATCGCCTTTTAACGCTTTCTGGAACCACTCATGTTTGGTGGAGGTGTGATTCAGCACCATGTCCAGCATCAGGTACATTCCCCGCTTTTTCGCTTCCTCCACCAGCTCTTCAAAATCAGCCATGGTCCCGTAGCGGGGATCGATGCTCTCATAATCCGCTATGTCATACCCATTGTCATTCTGAGGGGAATTGAAAAAGGGAGTCAGCCACAAGTAATCAACACCCAGCTCTTTCAAATAATCCAAATGTTCGATCACGCCTCTCAGGTCGCCGAATCCGTCCCCGTTGGTATCCTGAAAAGACTTGGGATAAATCTGATAGACTACTTTCTCACCTAAATTCACCATATGATTGCCTCTCTTTCTATAGATTGCCTCACCGGTTTAGTCAACCTTGCGGCTGTTCAGCTTTGTCTTTGATAAAATAAAGGTAAACAGGAATGTAAGAACAATGTCCAGGGCCATCACGCCGATAAAGGGAAGCATGTACTCGCCTCTCATGGACAGGAACGCGGGAAGGCCGCCGACGCCCACGCTGTTTGCAATAATGCCGACCAGCCTGGAAATCATGCTGGAGATACCGCTGGCAAGCATGGCTGCTATGAACGGATACAGGTATTTCAGGTTGACGCCGAACATTGCCGGCTCGGTAACGCCTAAATAACCGGAAATAAATGCCGGAACGCCCACCTCTTTCGCCTTTGCGCTCCTGCGGTTCAATACCACGAACGCCGCTACTGCGGATGCCTGGGCCACGTTGTTCAATGCGACCACCGGGAAAGTGTAGATGCCGCCCAGCACCTCAACGGACTGGAGATCGATGGGAAGCATGGAATGATGAAGCCCCGTGATAACCATCAGCGGGTAGACCAGACCGTAAATGCCGCTGACGATCCAGCTGAAGGAAGAATTAAATCCAACCTGGATAATGTTTGCCAGACCGTCGCCGATCATCCGCCCGAAAGGTCCGATCACCGTGTGGGCCAGCAATACAGACGGAACCAGGGAGAAGAACGGCACGATGATCATGGAAATCATCTCCGGCACCCGCTTCTTCAGGAACTTGTAAATCAACGAGAATACAATGCCGACCAGGATTGCCGGGATAACCTGTGACTGATAGCCGACCATGTTGATCTGGAAAGAGCCGAAATCCCATACTTTGACCGCTCCGCCTGTCGCCACGGCAGATGCGAAATCGCTGGCTGACATCAACTGAGGAGAAACCAGGGTGAGACCCAGGACAATGCCCAGAGTCTGATCTGCGTTCATCTTCTTGCAGACAGACCAGGTAATGGTAACCGGCAGGAAGGTAAAGATCGCCTCACCGATCAGCCACAGGAAATTGTAGACGCCGTTCCAGAAGGGATAGACTTCCGTAATCTTCTGGGTACCGCCGTTCAAAAGCGCCATATCTCCGATCACATTCCGGAAGCCCAGAATCAGACCGCCTACGATAATGGCCGGGATAATCGGAGCAAACACCTCCGACAGGTTGGCCAGAAGCCTCTGGAGCAGATTCATATTCGTCTTTGCTTCCGACTTGGTCTCCTCCTTGGAGACGCCCTCCATTCCGGCCGCCTGGCAGAAGTCATCGTAAAAAGCAGAAACCTTGTTGCCGATAATGATCTGGAACTGGCCTCCCTGAGTAAAGCTGCCTTTTACGCTGGGCAGAGCCTCGATCTTTTTTACATCGGCCTTGGACTGATCCGCAAGGACAAAACGCATTCTCGTCGCACAGTGAGTAAAGGATACGATGTTCTCTTTGCCGCCGATCAGATTTAACATCTCTTTTGCGTCATTCTTAAACTCTGACATGTTTCTTTTCCCCCTATGATGATAATAACCCGAATCATGTACGTACATTTCTTGTACATATTTGTATCATATACGTATTTCTTTGTCAACACCGTATCTATGTATATTTTCCACAAAAATATACCTGTCTTTTTGTCTATTAACACAGATAAACCGTTCATATGGGTAATGTCAAAATCTAATTTGTGCATTATTTTTATTTTATCCGTAAATCCAGGCTATATTATTAGCGTTTTTCCGCCATCTATCTTTCTCAAAATCACAAACTTATACGTATAAGATAGCGAGCCAGATTATGCTGCTCCTAAAGAGGCTCCGTTTTATCTGACTATTTCTCCAGAAGGCTTTCCTGCTGTGCATTATACCTGGCTCCAACAATCTGAATTTGATCTCTTTGTAGTGCCCGGAATCGGTACAATCCATGGTTTCTGTGCGATAATCCATGCCAAAGCAAACTGTGCCAGAGTGCAGTTTTTCTTCCATGCGCTCTCTGTGCACAGACTTTGGGATAACCATGATACCCTGCTCATTACAGCTTCTATTTCAAAGCGAAAAACCGATGCTAATTCCGTTTACAGCCAAACCTGTCAGGAACGCAAACACCATCACAAATACTATATACAGAAGAAAATGCCGCAGCCCCAGCACAATCTTCAAGGCTCCCAGATTTGTAATTTTCGTAGAGGGGCCGGTAAGCATAAAGGAAGCCGCGCTTCCCACGCTCATCCCATCCAACAGCCATTGCTGCAGGAGAGGAATTGTTCCGCCTCCGCAGGCATAAAGAGGCACCCCAATCGTTGCCGCCATCAAAACTCCCAGCGCTTCATTCCCGCCAAATAAAGCAGTCATAACGTTTGCCGGGACATATCTCTGAAACAAAGCAGACAGCAGAATACCGAATAGAAAGTATATTCCAGTCGCTTTCATATTGCGCCAGAGATTTTTCAGATAACGCAGAAGAAGATTCGGATCCGTATCCCTGCTTTTTGGCTCGTCAAATCCATCAAAACAGAAAAAGGGCCTGCCGCCATAGACAAAACGGATCAGCAGCCCGGCGGCAATCCCACACAAAAAGCAAGATATTACGCGCACAGTCAGAACAATCTGACCAAGCGCCGCACTGTAGATAATCAGCTGGGGATTCAAAAGAATCGACGACATCATAAACGCCGCCAGCCAGTCGTCCTTCATTCCGCTGCGTGAGAAAGAGGCGGCAATGGGAATCGTACCGTACATGCACAGCGGGGAAGCGATTCCCAGGGCGCTTGCCGCCACAATTCCTAAAACGCCAATCTCCTTATCTTGCAGAGAACGGAATATCTGATGGATCGCATCTTTTGCGAACACAGATACCGCAGATCCGATTGCCATGCCCAGAATCCACCAGACAAAAATCTGTTCAAACTGGACGGTAAAATAATACCATATATAAACAAATTCTCTCTGAATAATCTCCATGTATGCCACCTCATTTTGCAGGCGCCAAAATGGCAATGCCGGTTGCTGCGGCAGCCTGGTTCAAAGGGCTTTCCGCCAGCCCTGTCCTTTGAAACCACTCTTTCAATACTCCCCTTAGCTCTCCTTTGTCCCCATCAATCACACCCAGCGCTTCCCTGACGTCTGCTTTCGGACATAGCCTGGCAATATCAGCCTGCAAGTCTCCGGAGACGCCGCCGCAGTGAGAGTAAAAGGGCAAAAGGATTTTTCCCGACAAATCATTTCTATGCAGCCAGGAAGCCAGCGGAGGAGCAATGGTTCCGCACCAGTTGGGTGTTCCCACAAATATAACCGGATAGGCACAGGGCAGAAATGCAGTTGGCAGAAGCCGCGGCCGGTGCTGAGCGGCAATTTCTTTTTTTACCTGGGCAAGCAGCTCCGGAAAAGCCATAGGATATGGCTGCCAGGGATAAATTGTACATAAGTCCCCTCCCGTGACCGCCTGAATCTCCCGGGCGATCCGATGGGTACTGCCGGAATAGGAATATGCCGCAATCAAGGCCCTGCCAAAAGCAGGCGGGCAGTTTTTGTTCTCCGCTGTCATGACTCTTTTCCAAAAGACATACATTTTCCAATCACATCGCCGGTTCGCAGATACTCATAAGTAGGCATTTCAAACAGCACCGGTTTCAGAACGCGGTAATCGATTTTTCCTTCCGGCGTCAGCACTTCCTCCTCCGCAAAGGTATTGTCTATGGTACAGATAAAGCTCTCAAAGCCCGTCGTCTCGTAAATATCATCTACACTGCATTCCATAACCACCGGAGCCTGTGAAATCATCGGAGCTCCCGCAGCCCCTACCGTATATTCAAAGAGTCCGGATTTGTCCGTCTTCGCTCCGCTGACACAGCCCGCGCGATCCGCCTTCGGAAGCAGGGCCTCGTCCACAATGTTGATCGAGAGCTTTTTCGTCTCCTTAATTCCCTGATTGGTATAATGGGGCTTTGCCAGACTTACCATTACCCGGTCATGGCCGATGATCCCCAGATGGCCCACCAGCACCCAATTGGGCTTTCCGTTTACCATGGTTCCCACTACAACTAAAGGCGTCGGATACAATGCCAGTGCGTTTCCAATCTGTCTCTTCATGTTCTGTTCCTCCTTAACATTCCATTCGTTATTCGTCAATGTTCACCAGGTTATAGACGCGGCTTCCCAGCCCGATTTCATCCGCATGTTCCAGAGTTAAAAGCCCGTTGCGGGACTCAATCCGCTCGATCAGGGACGCACCGTCCTCTGCGGAATACACCAGGTCAATACAGGCCTGATCCAGAGCTACCGGGTCAAAGGATGCCAGAATGCCGATATCGTGCATATCCGGTTCCGCCGGGCTGCCGTCACAGTCGCAGTCTACGGAAAGCCGGTTCATCACGTTGATGTAAAGCATATTTCCATTCATATAATCGCTGACAGACTTTCCCGCCTCCGCCATGGATTCCAGAAAGGCGTCCTGCTCGCCGCCCCACATGCTTCCGCCGGTTCCTCCTGAATGAATGTGTGCCTTTCCATCCGAAGAGGCGATTCCAATGGAGATATTTTTAATGGCTCCACCGAAGCCCGCCATGGCGTGCCCCTTAAAATGGGACAGGATTACATAATAGTCATAATCAGCAAAATGAGAACCTACATAGTTTTCGGTAATGCGGCTTCCTCCGTTTACCGGCAGCGTCATGGAACCATCCGCATCCATAATATCCACATCCGCTATGGCTGTATAACCATGATCCTCCGCCAGCTGCATATGGTACGCCGTATTCGCTCTGTCCCCGCCGTAAGCGGTATTGCACTCCACAATCGTTCCGTTCACTGCCTGCACCAGATCTCCGATCAGCTCCGGCCGCAGATAATTGCTTCCGTTTTCACCCGTACTGATTTTAACTGCCACGTTTTCCTCCGGAAGCTCTGCCCCCAGCGCTTCATAGACGGCCATCAGCCCTGCCGGACTGATATCTCTTGTCATGAAAACAGTTGGGGTTCCTGCAGATGCCGCCGGCGTTTCTTCTCCCTCTGCTCTCTCCGGAACAGAAGCTGCTTCCGACGGTTCCGGATTTTCCTCCGCACTCTGCAGCGGTTCGGATGTCTGCTGTTCAAAACTGGCAGTGCTGCCGCTCGCCGCGGCACTGTCTCTGTCGGAACAGCCGGTCAGGGATGCAGCTAAAAGCAGAAGTCCAAAACATATGCAAGGCCATTTTCTCATAAAATCCTCCTTTTTAATTCAGGTCTAATGTGTCTATCCAGGCGCTTACCGCACTTTCGGCATTGTCGAGATCTCCTTCCGTAAGCGCAAGCCCGTCTAAAATCACAGCACCTGCCGCACTTTCCTCCAGGCCAGTTAAGCTCCTGCCAAATCCGCCGCTGGCACTTGTGTTAAATGGAATCAGCGTTTTCCCGTTAAAATCATACGATTCCAAAAATGTATATACCGCCATGGGGGCATCGCTCCACCAGTTGGGGTACCCGACAAATATCACATCATAATCCTGCCAGTCCTCTACCTGTGCGGCCAGTTCCGGGCGGGCGCCCTCAGTCTGTTCATC
>CAJFOF010000062.1 GCA_904395885.1 uncultured Lachnospiraceae bacterium | reverse complement strand
CACTATCTTTCAGCACGTTTGCGATACATGTTTCCTGAGGCTTCAGCATAATCTTCTCCTCCAGGCCGATCTTGCAGTTGGTCCACAACCCGATGGAAAAGGGATATTTCCCGGTCATCAGAGAACCCCTGTGGGGGGTACACAGAGGAAATGTGCTGTAGGCATGGGAGCAGCATACGCTCTCCCTGCAGAACTGATCCATCCAGGGGGTCTCCACCGGATCCTCCCCCATATATCCTACGGCGTGGGCCCTCCACTGGTCAGCGAAAATGTACAAAAGGTTCGGTTTCTTGTCTGCCATTATTTTTCTCCTTCATTCTATATAATGCTTGCGACAACTCTCATTTGCCTGCAGTTTTAAACTCCAAAAGGCGGATTACCGCCTTTAAAAAGGGGCATTCCGCCTTTTGGAGAAATTTGCTAGGCTTTACCAGTAAGGATTCCAGTCTTTCATCCTTCTGGTCAGCGCTTCCATATAAAAATAGTCTCCCCAGGTATTGCATTCATCCACGCCGCGGTTTTTGCAGGTATTCTCTTTTGAATCTCTTGCATAAGTGCCGTGAAGAAGCAATCCGTTGGATACAGATGTATCAGTATTGGCACAACGGTCAATCAATGCCTTCAGCATCTTGTCAGCCGCCTCCAGATACTTGTCAGCCTTTTCCTTGGGAAGATACTTGCACATCTCCAGGATACCACACACGGCAATGGCGGATGCGGAGGAATCTCTCGGCTCCGTGCTTCCCGTATCGAAATCAAAGTCCCAATAAGGAACCAGGTCGTCCGGCAGATGTTCTACAAAGTAATCGGTTACCCGGCAGAACAGATCGATATAGTCCGGGTTCTTTAAATACCGGTAGCTCAGAGCTACGCCGTAAACACCCCAGGCCTGCCCTCTCGCCCACGCAGAACCATTACGGTTACCCTGGTGGGTCACACCGTAGGTAGGTTCTCCTGTATTGACATCAAAGAAATGAGTATGGTAAGTAGAATTATCCGGGCGTACCAGACATTTCATAGCAGTCTGGATATGCCTCTTTGCCTTGTCTGCATAAGAGGGATCTCCTGTAACTTCGGAGGCCCAATACAGAATCGGCAAATTCAGCAGGCAGTCGATAATCAGACGGTATTCCTTTGGTTCTCCCGGATCGCCCCAGGCCTGAAGAAACTGGCCTTTTTCCCGGAATCGTTCTGCCAAATGATCTGCAGCGAGAATCGCTGCCTTTTTGGCATGCTCATTTCCGGTTAATTTATAAGCAGCGACACAGGAAAGGCTGAATAAGAATCCCATATCATGGTGATTCACATCGATTTTTTTCTCAATCCGCTCCAAAAAGCTTTCCACCTGGGTAGATGCGGCCTTCTTAAAGGCTTCATCCCCAGTAAACTCATATGCCAGCCAGATTACGCCGGTCCAAAAACCTGTAGTCCATTCTACGTTATCCGTCGGCTCATAGAAACCATCAAAGGAATTGGAGGATTCAAATTTATCTGTAAAAACCGGCAGATTGCTGCGTACTACGCTAACTGCCCCCTCCATTGCCTTGCGGATCTCTTCATCGGAAGCTCCAGGATAAGTTTTGATCGTATCGAATGTCTGAGCCATATTTCCTCCTTTTAGCCCTTAATACCACTGGCAGCCACGCCTTCTACGAAGAATCTCTGGCAGCTCAGGAATATAATGACGACCGGAATCAGAGAGCACACAGATGCAGCCATAATGTATGCATAGTCAGCACCGTACTGGGAAATAAAGGTACGGATACCAAGCTGAACCGTCTTCTTCTCCTGGGTCTTTAAGTAGATCAATGGACCCATAAAGTCGTTCCATACGTTGGTAAATGTAAAGATTGTCAGGGTTGCCATAGCCGGCTTACCTAAAGGAAATACAACCTTCCGGAAAATACCATACTCATTCAGACCATCGATCCGGGCAGCTTCACACAGCTCGTTAGGGATGCTGAGATAGAACTGACGAATCAGGAATACACCGAATGCAGAGAATGACTGCATCAGAATCAGTCCCAGATGAGTATCATTTAAACCCATTTTAGAAATCAATACGAACTGCGGAATCATATATACCTGCCACGGCACTGCAATGGTGGTAACATACATTAAGAAAATCGTATCTCTTCCTTTGAATCTACATTTTGTAAAACCGTAAGCTGCAAAACAGCTTGTGCAGAGCTGGATGATCGTGGTGATAATCGTCAATTTAGCAGTATTTTTAAAATACGTTAGCAGCGGAATCCTGTCCCAAATTCTCTGGTAGTTTTCCCAGTGGAATACTTCCGGCCACCACTGCATAGGAACGGAAAATACGTCTTTATTCTCTTTCAGAGAAGAAATTACCATCCAATAAAAGGGAACCAGCATGAACAAAGTAAGGGCAATCAGCAATATGTATAAAAAGATTTTTGTTGCTTTCTGTTTCTTTTCCATCTCTCTTCCTCCCTTTTACATGTCTCTGGACCATTTCTTTTCGCCGCGGAACTGAATCAGAGTGATTACAAGAACGACAGCAAACAGAACAATAGCACCTGCGCTGGCCGGACCCAGCTCCCAACTTGTAAAGGCTTTCTCATAGATATAGTTAACCAGAGTCTTGGTAGAGTTGCCAGGACCACCGCCGGTCATAACGTATACCAGGTCGAATACCTTAAAGCACTGAATGGTCAGCATGATTAAAACGAAGAACGTGGTAGGCGTCAGCATGGGAATTGTGATATATCTCAACTTCTGCCAGCTATTTGCGCCGTCCAGGCTGGCCGCCTCATACAGCTCACCGCTAATGCCCTGCAAAGCTGCCAGGTAAACAATCATATAGTAGCCCATATATTTCCATATACTTACAATCGAGATGGCCACCATAGCCCAGTCTGTACTGACGACCCATCTGGGGGGATTATCGATTCCTATGAACTTAAGGAACTGATTGATCGGGCCGAAATCCGGCTGGAAGAGCATGTTCCACACAGCACCTACTGCCACGATAGAAGCAATATAGGGGAAATAAAATGCAGTACGGAAGATTGCCACACCTTTTAGCTTATTGTTCAGCAGCACTGCCAACAGCAGAGCCAAGATTAATGTCGGGATAACGGTCATCAACGCATACTGAATCGTGTGAATGAAGGAACTTCTGAAGACCCTGTCACCAAAAATATCAGCAAAATTTGCCAGACCGACAAATTTCATGGGTGCCTGAGATGCATCCCACTCCATAACGCTCAAGACAAAGGAAAAGCATACCGGAAGGAATACAAAGAGGGAATATCCCACCAAGTTAGGGATAATAAAAGAATATCCTACCAGATTGCTCCGAATCGCACGTTTCTGATGGGAAGTCAAGCCACCGGCTTTTTTCTCGCTCATAATTTACCTCCTTCTTTTCATAACCTGCATAAAAAGAGAGCGCACCTTCAGGATGCTTTCTAAGGGAGCGCTCTCTTGTTGGTTGCTATTTTATGCGGCTGCGTTTTACCACCCTTTGATTTCAGCTACTCTGGTAGTCAGCTCTTCAATGCCCTCATCAATGGTGTACTCGCCGATCATGATCATATCATGAACTTCGTTCAGCACTGTACGAATTTCCTCGATCTGAGGATCCAGAGGACGGTCAAATACATAATGAGTATAGTTCAGAGCTTCCTTGTTGCTGTCGCCTTCCGGGAAGAACTCGTTGGAAGCGATCGTATTGATAGACTCTTCTGTCTGGATACCAGTAAATACGCCTACGCCTGCCAGGATGTTTGCAGCTTCCTCAGAAGAAGCAAATTTTACGAAATCCCAAGCCAGATCAGGCTGGTCGGTAAATGCGCTGATAGATACAGGGGTAATAGCACCTACAGTATATCCGCTCTGTCCCTCAGAATGAGGAATGTTGGCAACACCCCAGTTGAAGTTGGTCTCGCCTTCCTGGTTGGACTGCTCCATGGTAGCGATAAACCAGGTTCCCATCGGCATCATTGCACACTGCTGATTCTTAAATACAGAAGCGTACTGGATATTAGAGGTCTTCAAGGTAGCATAGTCCTGAATGTAGCCGTTGCTCTGAAGCATTAACGCGTCCTCATACCAGGGCTTTAAGAAGCTGTAGTCCTGCTCAACTACGGTGTGTTCGCCGTCCTGTACAGCCCAGTTAGTTACCAGTGCCTGCCAGGTGTGGTTGTGGCTGCCGTATACCTTGGAGCTGCCTTCGCCGGAGGTCATCTTTGCAGCCAGATCATAGTACTCGTCCCAGGTCATGTCGTTGGAAGGATACTCAACTCCTGCTGCATCGAACAGGTCTTTGTTGTAGTACAGAACATACCAGTCATTTCTGTAAGGCATGCCGTAAGTAGCATCATTGTAAAGGAGCTGCTCAAAAGCGCCGTTGTAAACAGAAGTATCAATGCTGTCCTGAGCAACGAAATCATCCAAAGGCATAAGCTGATTCTTGTCTGCCATCTGAAGCATAGAACCCATATCTTTTACGAAGATAACGTCCGGGTCTGCTGCCGCTGCAGATAAGCTGATGCCCAGAGAGTTATTGTACTCGTCTGCAGATGTATCAATTACTTTGATCTTTACGTTGGGGTTCTGAGCCTCATACGCCTCTACAATTGCAGAGAACTGAGGAGAAGTCTCATAGTCCCAGGTGGTGATGGAAAGTTCAACCTGCTCGCCGCTGGCTGCGGTTTCCCCTTCTGCTGCTGTGGTCTCAGCTGCAGCATCTCCCGCTGCTGTGGTAGCTGCATCGCCTGCTGCCGTGGTAGCGGTATCGCCGCTTCCGCCGCATGCCGCCAGGCTCAGTACCATAGTGGAAGCCATAGTTGCTGCAACAATCTTGTTAAGTCTCATAGCAAATTCCTCCCTTGTTTTGATAGTTATACTGTAGCAAAAAAGTACACGAAAATCCATTTTAAAAATTCAGATTTATATTACTTTTTACTATTTTTCATATACTTTTTTCATATTCATATACTTTTTTCATCTTTACTACCCATTTTTTACTTTTTTCATATATAATAGGGGAGGCACCAGCCCAATGCAGCAGAAGGAGGACCGGAGCACATGAAAACACAGGCCTATATTCCCAAAACATTTCAGCGGAAAATCATATTGTACAATCTTATGATTGTCATTGCCATCGCCTCTGTGATCAGCTACTACAACTTTACTTCTTATAAAAATGATACTATAGAAATTGAGACCCGAAATTCCCAAAACACAATTCAGCTATTGTCAGAGCGACTGGATCTTGCTTACCAGGAAATGATTAACCTTTTGTTGAATTGTTCCGAACGCCAGTCTCAGTTTTTTTCCAGCTACAGTATTTCCGATAATTCTTATATGGAACTAAATGCCTCCAAAGTCCTGAAAGACTACTGTGCCATCTCAGGATATAGCGAATATATCTTCCGCCTCTCGCTGTATGATAAGGACCGCTTTTTTCTCCAGGCCGGAAGCCTGGCCGGCTCTTCTACGGATCTGGAATACGTTATGTCCTCTCCATGGTTTCAGGAAAGACTGCATCTGAATACCAACCAGTACGCTCTCACTCTGGTGGACAACCCCTTTCCCATCGGGAGAGGCTCCACTCCTAAAATCTTTCCTCTGGTGCGTCCCTTAAACTATCGTTACGGACAGGCGCCGGAAGACTCCTGGGTATTCCTGGCGATCTCTCCCAAGCTATACACAGACGCCCTGCAAAGTCTTGACGGAGACCGGCTTCTTTACGCTGCCTGTGCCGACAATGCTATCATTACTTCGCCGGCCGAAGATCCCTTTGACGGGGAGGCAGTAGCCTCCTATCTCAATGGCCTTGAGGCAACGGACGGTTCTGTTCGCCTGACTTTAAACCAGGAGCCCGTTGTTGTCTCATATCATAAGCACAGCGTCAGCGGAATCCTTCTATTTGAAATATTGCCGATCTCTTCCATTATTATAGACCGGCAGGTGGTGGTAAGAACCATCACTATCATCTTCTTTTTCTGTCTGGTGATCGGCCTGGGCCTCTCATACCTTATCTCCAGACAGTTAGGGCGGCCTATCCTGCGGCTGATCAACCGGCTGGATCAGATTGCCAAAGGAGACTTTAAACCGGATCCGACTATCGAGAGCAACGACGAGATCGGAATCATCGGCCGCCATATCAATCAGATGTCCGGCCACATCAATACTCTGATCGAAACCCGTATCCAGGGGGAGAAAGAGAAAAAGGATCTGGAGCTGAAAATGCTTCAGGCCCAGATCAATCCCCATTTTCTCTACAATACCCTGGATTCCATCAAATGGATCGCCACAATCCAGAAAAACAGCGGCATTGTTCAGACCGTGACCTCCCTCTCCTCTCTCCTTAAAAACATGGCGAAAGGATTCAATGAAAAAGTCACTCTGCAACAGGAGTTAGATTTTCTCAATGATTACGTTATTATTGAAAAGGTCCGATATGTGGAGATGTTCGATATTGACATCCAGGTGGATTCCCCAGAGCTGTATCAGGCTCAGATCATTAAGCTGACTCTTCAGCCACTGGTAGAAAATGCCATATTTAACGGTATTGAACCCTCCGGCCGGATAGGTTTGATCCAAATCCACGCTTGGTCGGAAAACGGCATCCTAAAAGTCAGCGTCCGTGACAACGGCATCGGAATGTCTGAGGAACAGTGCAAAAAGATTTTGACAGACACCTCCCGCATAACAAAGAGCACCATGAGCGGCATTGGCCTGCCCAACGTAGACCGGCGAATCAAGCTGGTATATGGTGATGAATACGGTCTGATTATCACCAGTGAATTAGATAAATATACCCAGATAACGATTTCTATCCCTCTGGAAAATTTACAATAGTATACAGGAGCGTAAATCTATGTATCGAGTAATTTTAATTGATGATGAACCATTGATCTTAGCAGGAATTGCATCCCTGATTAACTGGGAGGAAAATGACTGCGTGATTGTAGGAAAATCCACGATCGCCACCCAGGCAAAAGAAATGATCCTGGAGCTGAACCCGGATATTATCATCACCGATATCCGGATGCCAGTGATGAATGGCCTGGAACTAATCGAAGCCTGCAAAAGAGAGGGTTGCCAATTTGAATTTATTGTCCTGACAAATCTGGAAGAATTCAATCTGGCCCGAAAAGCCCTGACTCTGGGGGCTGTGGACTACCTGGTCAAGCTCAATCTGTCTCCGGATGATTTATGCTCCACACTGGAGCGCGCAAAAAAGCGCTGCCAACTGAGTCACAAAGATTTCAGTCCGGCTCAGGGCGGGCGCCAATCCGGCCTGGAGTCTGTCCGGCTCTATCTGAGACAGATCATCCATGCCAGACTGACATCCGATATCCTGATCCCTGATGTGGCGGCCAGCAGTCTGTTTCCTCACCCCTTTGTGGTGTTGTTCTCCCTGTGTCCCAACCACGTTTACTTTCATTCAGAAGAGGATCCTTATGATTTCTGTTCTATCTCCAATCAAATAGAAGATATTGTAGTAAAAATCTCGGATCGATTCTTCTCATCCTCCATCCTCATGGAATATGACGGCAAAAACACCTACCTTCTGACAGCTTCTTTGAAAGAAACAGCCACCCTAAAAACGCTCCTGTCAGAGTTTGTAAACCGAACTACCACAGCTCTCACCACCTACTTTGAGCTGGGAGCTGTGTACGGTGCCAGCCAGCCCAAGGCTTCTCTGTCCGAAATTCCTGATGCCCTGTCTGAAGCCAGGACTGCCCTTGAATACTATTACTACAATTCCTCCAGTCCTCTGGTTATTTTTGACCACCAGAGCTACCATGTCAGCCAGGCCAAAAATTTTAATATCAATTTTTTTAAGAAAGATCTGGCAGCTTCTGTCCAGCAGAACGACAGTTCCCGGCTCAGAACGATCTTTCAGCAGATCATCGATCTGTTTTCCTCCTGTATGCCGCGGAAAGAACAGGCCATCAGCGCCTGCATCAATATTTACACCTATCTCTATTCTTTTTTTGAAGGGGATAAAGAAGATTACCAGGACATCTTTCCATACACCATCAATATCGCCGATCAGTTGGGCCATTTCAACTGTCTGTCGGATATTTTAAAGTGGCTGGAGAGCTTCTGCGAAAAGCTCTGCACCCTGCTGTCCGAGCGAAAAGAGACCCGTTCCGACACGCTGGTGGAGCAGGCCAAAGCCTTCATCAACAGCCACTACTCAGAAAAGCTTGCCCTGGCTGATGTCTCTGAACATTTAAACATCAGCTCCGGCCATCTGAGCAACACCTTTAAAAAGTATACCGGGGTGACGATTTCAGACTACATTGCCTCAGTAAAGATTGAACATGCAAAAGAGCTGATCGATACCCATAAGTATCTAATGTATGAAATTTCTGATCTTCTGGGATTTGAGAATCCGTATTATTTCAGCAAAGTTTTTAAAAAGGTTACAGGCATTGCGCCAAGAGAGTACGAAAACAGAAGCGGATACAGAACCGGCGACTATTAAATCACCGCTCCCTGCATGGTACTTAACTGGGTCTATCGGATAATGAAACAGGACAGCATAGCTAAATGCCGTGCTGTCCTGCAAACAGGTCATCTACTGTCTTTCATTTTCCCGCTCTGCCGCCAGGGCCTGGCTGACAAAATCCGGAATTTCCCCTTTTGGGAACTTGGCTGACACAGTTTCCTGGCTTCCATTCTCATTCCGAATCGTAATATAAATCTCTGGAAATTCCATTTCTGCAAGCCAGTTCATACCAAAGTTTTCTCCCAAAACCGCTGTCTGGAGAATTTCTTCTATCTCCTCCTGGCTGCGGAAGTTTACCTGATAAAAGACATATCGTTCTGAGGATGGGCTGAGATCAGAACTGCCTTTCTCTGTCACTGCATATGAATCTTCTATTGTGATTTCCTCCACTTGCACATTGTCCCATACGGTCTCCGGGTCTATCCCCGCCTGCTCCATCAATTCCAGTGTCCTGGTAAAAGACGGATAAATCGGATAGTAGGCGCAGTCCTGAACCCAACTGTCATAGATCTCGTCGTTCTTCCTCTTTTCATCTGCGTATGCCGCCTCTGCCTCGTTTAAAAAGCGAATCTGTGCTACAGGATTTTCTTTCTCCATGGTTTCGATATCAAGCATTCTCAACTCTTCCTGATACGCCTGCAGAAGTTCCTCCACCTGTTCTTTGGAAGAAAAGGCCGCTGTCTGGAGCGTGGTTCCGCTGCTGCTTACTCTGTACTCTGCACGCACAGCCTCTTCCGCGCCCATTGACAAGATCGGATATTTCCCTTCCTGGAACTGGGCATTCTGCCACAGCTCTTTCACGGCGTCCATAGCCTCCGACAGAGGCATGTTATATCTCCTTTGTACTTTCCGCCCATTGCTTAAGGTATACTGGATACTGACAACCGTCCAGTACTCTTCCCCCTGATCCTCTCTCTCTTCCTTCAGGCTATATTCAATTCCTTTAGAAGCGATCTCCAGAACTGGCTGCAGATCTGTGATCTTCATCTGTTCAAACTGGTAATCCAGATCACTTCTGTACTTTCTCACAAGCGTGCCGTTCTCATCTCTTACGATCTGATCATAGCTGATCCAGTAATCATTCCCCAGATCAATGGCCGCCTCCGCCACCTGATCCGCCTCCGGCAAATAGGCATCGTAGCCCAGCCAGTCATTTTTAAAGCAAAACAGGACAGACAGGCTGGCGACGGTGCAGACTGCAAGCTGCAGCTTGTGGGTGAAAAGTTTGCGAAAATCAAAGTGGTAAATGATCTCAACAATACAATGGCAGAGCACAGCGCCTGTCACAACTCCAAACACAGCCCAGCCGTTGGCAGAATGGAGACTCCAGAAGAAAAGACCTCCCGACAGAGCCAGTAGCACCACCAGGGCAATCCGGATCACCGGCCTGCTGGCTGGAAATGCCATCGCTTTTCCGGCAGCTTCCGATGGTCGTTTTTGATAAAGAAGAACCGAGAGAGCCGTCACCGCCGCCGCTGCAATCACACTGGCCACAATCAGGGATGCCGTTCCTTCCCCGGACTGTAAGCCGTTATAGACCATCAGGTAAAGGGACGCCGGGGAAATCCTGCCCAGAGTGTCCATAATCCTTCTCTCACCAGCCAAAGGAAGGTACGTCTTAAAAAAGGTCGAAAAATATCCCGATATTACTGCTCCCAGGGCTGGGAAATACAGAAAGAATACCATTGTTCCCAGCAGTCCGACTACCAGGTTTCCCGTCATCATCATAGCCAGCACTGTAACGCTGTACAGGAACCAGAAATACAGCATATGGAAGGCCCATCCTTCCGCCGCCAACGGCAAAATCTCTCCTGGGGAGACGCTGTATCCGGCAGCTACGCCGACAGCCACAAGAAGGTTCAGGGCATATGCGGCCGCCGGAATCAAAATTCCCGCGAGAAAAGCCACAGAAAAAATCATCGGCCGTTTTACCGGAATACTGTGGTAAAAGTCCACCTTCTTCTTGTTATGAAGGTAAGAAAAGCTGGCAGCACCGCAGACAACTGCAGAAACCATAACCAGAAATATCATCATTCCATTTTCCGAGGCTGACACGTAATTCAGGGCCGTCTGAGTCAGGGATTCTGCTCTGGATACCAACATGATTTGCCCGCTCTCGACCATTTCATCGTACCGTTCTGCCGTGTTACTTAAATTCAAAGCCATTCCTACCGGCAAAGCAAAGAAAAACGCCAGAAAAGCCAGAGCAGCCAGCCACAGCTTTCTCTTCCACTCTTCTTTTTCTAATTTAAAGAATAAGTTTTTTGATATCATAACCAGCCACCTCCGTTTCACTGATAAAGATTTCTTCCAGAGACAAAGGAATCAGCTCAAAGAAGATCGGCTCAACCCCCTTCATGCGCTCTTCTATTTCTTCCCGACTTCCTCTGACCGTCAGGGTGGACAAGCTTCCTCTTTTCTCAATCTTTATAATTTCCATCCCTGTCAATTTTTCCGGCTCCATCCCTGGCTTTAAGACACACTGAAGTTTGTGGATATTCAGCTTCATTTCATCTAAATCCCTGGACAGCAATATTCCCCCCTTGTGGAGAAGCCCTACATGGTCACAGATATCCTCCAGCTCTCTCAGGTTGTGAGATGCGATAATTGGAGTCAGGTTTCTCTCCTCCATGTCATTGGCAAAAATACTCTTTACCGTCTGACGCATCACCGGATCCAGCCCGTCAAAGGTCTCGTCGCAAAACAGGTAATCTGTGTTGGCACAGACTCCGCAGATGACAGAGACCTGTTTTTTCATTCCCTTGGAGAATGTGTTAATCATCCGCTTTTCATTCAGCTCAAAATTCTTCATCAGCTTATGGAACCTGGTCCGGTCAAATTTGGGGTAAACAATCGAGTAGTATTCCATCATTTCCAGAGGAGTGGCATTGCTGAAAAAATACTGCTCATCTGAAATGTAGAAAAACCTGGCCTTTGCCCTGGTATTTTCAAAAATTGTTTCTCCATCAATGGTAATGGATCCTTCATCTGGCCTTAATACACCGCTGGCCAGTCTGAGAAATGTACTTTTGCCAGCTCCGTTGGTTCCGATCAGCCCAAAAACACTGCCGTCCCGAATCGTAGCATTGATATGGTCCACCGCAACAATATCGTCAAAGCGTTTGGTCACGCCTGCCGCTTCAATCATTCTCATTCCCTCCTGTCCTTTTTTCCGCCGAATCCGCTCCCGCAGCCGCTTCATCCAGTATCCGCTCCCGCGGGACACCCAGAATAGCCGCCTCTCTGGAAGCCTCCCGAAGCCTTCCACAGGCCTCCTCCTGCCTGAGCACCCGCAGCCTGCTGCTGTCTGCCACAAAGCTGCCTTTGCCTTTTACAGAATAAATGTATCCCTTGCGCTCCAACTCTGCGTAAGCTCTCTGGATGGTATTAGGATTAATGGACAGCGCCACTGCCATATTCCTGACAGATGGTAGCTGGCTGTCTTCCTGCAGGACACCGACCAGAATCATCCCTTCCAGCTTCTCTGTCACCTGCTCATAGATAGGCCGTCGGTCTTTATAATCCAATTCTATCAGCATTGCTGCCTCCTTTCCAGTTTCATGCCGACCGTATCAACTGTATTATTTATATTAATACAGTATCATACAGTCTGCCGTCTGTAAAGCAGAGTTTTCTTACAAATTTATGAATCTTATAATTTGCGTGCAGTTTTTTCTGAATTGTGATATGATAGATAAAAGAAAACCAGAAGGGAGAAAAAGACTATGTACGCAGAATTTGATGACTCCTTAATAACCGGAAATGATTTGATCGATTCCCAGCACAAAGAGTTGATACAAAAGATCAATGATCTGCTTGTGAAATGTGAAAATAAATCTGACAAGGCCGGTGCGATCCGAATGTTAGACTATCTGGCAGATTATACAGAGTTCCATTTTGGTGAGGAAGAAAAGCTCCAGGAAGAAATCAGTTATCCCGGAATCAAAGAGCATAAGGCAAAGCATGAGGAGCTTCGTCGTGTGGTAGCTGATCTTCACGAAATGCTGGAAGACCAGGAAGGTCCCACCGATGAGTTCGTGGATCAGGTGCGGAAACAGGTTATAGAGTGGCTCTATTACCATATCAAAACCTTTGACCGCTCTGTGGCCGAATATAAATATATGCACGGAAATCCCGATATGATATAGTGAGGTGATTTTCGTCTCAAAAAGGGATGGAGTGATTTTGTCAGTCACTCCATCCCTTTTAGCTGTTAACCGATGATTTCAAAGATATGATCCGGCCTCTTCTCCATCTCGTCCAGAATTCTCAGATCCGTGTCTGCGATTCTTCCGACATAATTCCTCTGGCCATCGTTCTCAATCTCTGTCAGAACAATTTCAACTTCTCCCCTGTAGTGGCTCAGATTATCATTGACCACCAGGACATCGCCCCTCACAAAGTTCTTTTTCTCACAGCTTCTCGCCGGAATCGGCGTGTTCTTAAAGTCCAGTCTAGGGAAGCTGGAACGGATGTAATACTCGCTTGCATCGTTTCTTCCCGCATGCTTATGCTCATACACAGCAGACTTCTCTGCCTCTGTCAGTCCCGGAACCGCCTCCATGCGGATCGTGGTATTTGCCCGATTGACGGAAGCCATCAGCCTCAGCTCTTCCTCAGAAGCGTAGGCATTTCCGATCAGGATATCGTCTACCACTCCACAGGCCACCATATGGCGGGTCTGAGCATCGATGGGGAGTGTCCTGTCTCCCTCCAGAGTAGGCAGGCCCTGGTACACAGGCCATGGGCCAAAGGTTTCCGGCTGACGGCTGGTGACAAAGGCAGCCAGGGTCAGGCCCAAAGCCTTCCAGTTCTCATTGAACCGGTCAAAGGTTTTCTGGCTGAGTCCTGAATACCGCTCCGGATAGAAATTATGGCAGATCGTCATATTTCTCCGGTCAGCGCCATGCTCGATCAGCCGCCCTACATTGGTATCAGAGCTTCCGTTAAACTCAATCTTGATTCCATAAGGATTGCGGGTCAAGAGGGCGTCCTGGAAATCGTCAAAATGGCCGTCCAGACGGATAATATCGACTCCCAGCTCATGGAAAACGGTCAGATCCGAGGGGGATGCCCCGAGAGCGTCGAACACCTCCGGGTTGGTATCTACTGCCACCTCAAATCCAAGCTCATGGGCCTTTTTCATAAAAGCGCCAAACTCTTTTCTCACTACTTCAATATCCCGGCTGGCTGACAAAAGGCAGGTAAAAATCCTGCTAAACCCCAATTTTACCGCCATTTCCATATATGCAAAATCTTTTTCCTGAGTAGAGTGTTCCGGATAAATTGAGATTCCTAATTTTCCCATATAACTTCTCCTTCTTCCTTTTTCTGCCGTTTTACTCTAATCCAGAGGCTTCTGATAAAACCCTCCATAAAATGTCTCCGTCGGCAGTACATTTACAATGACATGGGGATCCTGTTTCTGCATCAGCGCCACAATATCGTGAACCTCATAGGAGGATACCACTGTATGGAGCAGACTCATCTTCTGATTACTGTACCCACCGTAACCTTCCAACACCGAAAGCCCGTGGCGGTAGTTTGCCACATAGGCACTGATAACCGGCTCCGGTCTGTGGGTAGTGATCTGGAGAGTCACTCTCTTGTAGCGATGATAAAATGACTCGATGGTTCTGGTAGACAAAAACTGGAATAAAATAGAATACCCTGCATACAGCCATCCAAAAATAAAGCCAAAGATGCACAGCATACAGCAATTGAACACAAATACATACTGCCAGATGGACTTTCCTTTTTTATTGGACACATACAGAGCGATAAAGTCCGTCCCTGCCGTGGATGCATTTCCCTTTAAGGCAATGACAATGGCCATTCCGTAGCTGAAGCCGCCAAAACAGACATTCAAAAGCACATCGTCAAACAGCGGCTGGAAGGTGCAGACCTTTAGGAAAAAGCTGGCCAAAAATACCTGAAGCAGGGAAAAGATTACAAATTTCTTTCCGATATGCTTATAACAGAAAATAGCCACTGGCACATTTAAAGCGATCATTCCCAGAGAAGTAGAAAAACTTACCCCGTAAAGGGAAGTGATCTTATCAATCAGTACCGCAACCCCGGTAAAGCCGCTGGAGAGGATCTGGGCCGGCGTCAAAAAGGTCTGCATGGCAAACGCCTGAAGGAGACCGGAGCAGATCACAGCCAACGTTGTAATTCCATACCGTTTTAAATCATGTATCTCCCATTTCATAATTTCAGTTCAACCATCTTTCTCACCAATTCTCTGCTAACCCCATCGTAATCATCCTCATGAGGAACCGGACCGAAACTGTATCCTACTTTTTCACCTCTGGTCGTAGGGTCCTGCACCCAGTCCCGACAGGAAGAGTGAACCTGGCTAACGCCGGTCTTCTCCATCAGCTCTCTGGCATTCCCGGCATTGACCCCGCTTCCCGCCAGGATCTGGATCTGACTCCCGTAGCGATCCACCAGCTCTCTCAAGACCGGGATACCGTCCCAGGCCTTCTCTTCCAGCCCGCTGGTGAGAATGCGATCAACTTTCAGCCCGATGAGCTTTTCCGCCGTCTCGTATGGTTCTTTTACACAGTCAAAGGCCCGGTGAAACACAGCCGTCTTTCCATAGCTGTGGATCAAATCAACCATCTCTTTTGTATTTTTTTCATCCACTTCACCGTCCTGTGTCAAAAATCCAAATGCCAGGCCGTCACTGCCGTGATCCAGAAGCTCTTTCGCCTCTGCAAACATCTGGCGCACCTGTGGTTCTGTATAGCAGAATCCCGCTCCTCTGGGCCTTACCATACAGACGACCTCCAGATCTGTCTCCGCCTTTACCATATCCAGGCAAGCGGTTGTGGGAGTCAGCCCTCCCAAAAAGAGGGCTGAATTCAACTCAATTCTCCTGGCACCGCCCTGATAGGCATTCCAGGCATCCTCAAAACTTCCGCAGCAAATTTCTAACATAGTGCTCTCCCTTCTCCCCTAAGCCTTACCTGCCAAATAATACAGGCTCAGAGCGTATATCTTTGCATTGGTGATAATGTCGTCTTCCTTCATCCATTCGTCGGGCTGATGTCCGATTCCTTTCTGCCCTGGGAAAGACGGGCCGAAGGGGACGATTCCCGGCATCAATTTTGCGTACGTACCTCCGGTAGTCGTCACTGGAGTTCCGTCCATGCCAGTCACCTTTTCATAGGTATATTTCAAAGTATCTACTAAAAAACAATCTTTCTCAAACCGTACCGGATCGTAGTTACTGACCAGCCGCACCTTTCTGCCCTTCTGACTTTCCTCAAGCCGCTCCAAAAGCCACTTGGCCGTACATCCCGCCGGGTAGCTGATGGAAAACTGAACGGCAGGCCCTTCTTCTGTTTCCAGAACTTTATAATTACGAACTTCCAAAATCCCAAATTCCGGATCCTGGCAGGCGATCCCGAGCCGCTCTCCATTGTTTCTCGCGTTGAGAATGTACTCATTTAAAAGGTTCATCAGATCTTCTGTAGACCGGGTGCAGATCTCAACCACCGCCCGGCCTCTCTCCGCATATACTACCGGATATTTGCAGTCAGGGGTAAATCCCATTGCCGGAGGTTTCTCCCTCTCCAGGTAGTATTTCAAATCTTCAAATCCGGTCTCCTCGTCGCAGCCAAAGATAATGCGTATCTCTTTCTTTGGCTCAAATCCCAACTCCTTCAAGGCATAGAGAGCATAGAGGCAGGTCAGAATCGGCCCCTTATTGTCCAGCACACCCCGGCTGTAGATCACGCCATTCTCCCGGTATCCGCTGAAAGGCGGCTGCTTCCACCCGGTTCCTGCAGGAACCACATCCACATGGCCTATGGCGCAGATGTAATCGTCGCTGCTTCCGTATTTGGCATATCCAATGTGATGGTCCATATTGACCGTTTCAAATCCCATGTCTGCTGCAATCCCAAGAGCTTTATCAAGAGCCTTTGCCACTCCTTTGCCGAAAGGGGCGCCTTCTTCAGGCTGCCCCTCCGTGCTGTCAATCTGAACCAGTTCTATAATGCTGTCTATTAATTGAGGAGCTAACTCCTCTACTTTTTTTAAAATTGCTTCTTCCATGGTGAACCTCCAGAAAGGATTCGCTATTTTTCCTCCAACGGAGCCATGCGGGTACGCATGTAATCATCCAGCCATTCCTGAGAAGCAGGTTCATGGATGCATTTACCATCCACGCACTTGGTCAGGTATACAATAGGTTCCTGGTTCTCTGTCGCCACAGCGAAAGAAAATCCTTCGATATTAGTGGCAACGCCCCATTCTCCCTTGTTGTTCATGGCAATCAGAGACATATCGCCGGCCTGTCCACGGCGCTCTTTCAGCTCCCGGTCAAACATAGCCACAGCCTTCTCGCAGGCCTCCTGAGGATGAAGGCCATCCCTCATCAGACGGACGATCTCGTAGGAAACGCAGCCCTTCATAACGTCCTCGCCAAGTCCTGTAGCGCTGGCTCCGCCTACCTTGCTGTCTACATAGAAGCCGGATCCGGATATAGGAGAATCCCCAACCCTTCCCTTTTTCTTCATAAACAGGCCGCTGGTGGACGTCGCGCTGGTCATCTTTCCTTTCTCATCCAGGCAGACCATTCCCACAGTATCATGGCCGGCATAAGGCTTGATCTCCTGGGCGGTGATTTCCTTCACCCGGTTGCGGTAATGGATCTTCGCCCGGTCTGTCAGCATGTTCTTGCGCTCAAACCCTTCTTTATGGGCAAATTTTTCCGCCCCTTCACCTACCAGAAGGTTATTCACTTTTTCCTTGGAAAGGCGTCTTGCAATGGAAACCGGATTGGCAAAGTCCCGAATGGCGGCTACCGCTCCAATGTCAAGGGTATCGCCGTCCATATAGGCTGCATCCAGCTCCACTTCCATCTCTTCATTGGGAAGGCCGCCGTAGCCCACTGACTTATAATACGGAAAATCCTCTACTTCTTTTACGGCTGTCTCAATGGCATCTCCTGCATCCCCGCCATTCTTCAAAATCTCAGCGGCCTTGCCCACACCCTCGGCAGCCATTCTCCACGTTGCAATAATTCCCCACATGAAACCTGTTCCTCACTTTCTTTTAAAAGCAGTATTTCGCAGCAGCTTCGTCTTCTCCCTGTTTGTCCACCATGGCTTTTGCCAGGATGCACATACCCTCAAGAGCCTCGTTCAGACCGATTCCGCCCTTTTTCGGAGTCTTTACAATGTGGATCTGATCTTTGTATGCCGCAATCGTCTCTTCGTTTTCCTCAGACATAGCAGCAATGGCCGGAATTCCCGTAGTATCAATGATTTTTTTTGTCACTTCAGCCGCCATTCTTCCATATCCCAGATAGTTAAAAGCAGGACCGCACATGACCACATCCGGCTGCAGTTTATTTACCATGGCGCAGAGCTTACGGCTCACTTCCTGGGGATCCGCCGCATAGAATCCATCTCCGCAGTATAAGCAGGCGATGACGCTTCCGTCTGCAGCTTTCAAATAAGGCTCCATCATAATCGCAGGACCTACCGCTTCCTTTTTAGCTCCCAAGGGAACCATGTGGTCGTCCTTGATCCCGGCTCCCGCCTGGATCTGGTCATAGATCATAATTACCTTCATTGTCATTTCCTCCTATTGATTACAGATCATCAAAGGACAGATCGTCCAGAGAAATATCGTCTTCCTCTTTCTGCTCCTGAGCTTTCGCCTCATCAATCAGGTACTGCTTGTCCATAATCTTGATAAACGGCATGTATACGAAAACGCCTAATATCAACAGCAGGGCCTGGAGAAGTCCTCCTACCCAGTTGGTAGCCAGGAAACCGGAAATCACCAGCGGGCAGGTCCATGGGATGTTAACGCCGGAGCAGATCGGCACAAAGCCCATAGCCATAGCAAAATAGGAAATTACGATATTCAGCGTCGGCACCAGCATGAACGGAATCAGCATAGTGGGATTCAAAACGATGGGAAGACCAAAGATGATCGGTTCGTTAATATTAAAGATGCCTGCTGCCAGAGACAGTTTGCCCAGATTTTTGATTCGTTTGGACTTGCAGAACAGGATCATTGCAATAACCAGAGACAGGGTAGATCCTGCGCCGCCGAAGGTAGCAAACAGATCCTGGAACTGCTGGCAGATAATGTTTCCTTCCCCGACACCGGTCCGGAAAAATTCCAGGTTTTCCAGGGACAGAGTCTGAAGGATTGGATTAAATACAGCGCCAACTACAGAACCGCCGTTTACGCCAAAGAACCAGAAGAAATGGAGGAAGATATACGCTACTACCATTGCTCCCAGCGTATCGCCCAGGTTCAGAAGCGGGGTCTGTAAAAATTCAAAAATAATGTCAAATACGTTGGTTCCAAATGCACCAAAGATCATGTTGATCAGGAAGAATACGGTCATTACAAATACTGCAGGGATCAGTGCTGCGAAGGATTCCACAACCGTCGGAGGCACGCCTGCCGGCATCTTGATGACCCAGCCTTTCTTTTCTACCCAGGTATAAATATGGACAGATACAAATGCACAGATAATACCTACGAAAATTCCTTTAGCGCCCAGCCATCCCAGAGAGATACCAGACAGACTTACCGCCACAGCGGCTCCATTGACGTCTACACTTCCGGCTACCGTATAAGGCATTACCAGGAACCAGGACATCAGCGCTATTGCCGCACCGAACAGCGGATTGGTTCCCATCTGCTTTGCAAAGGAATACGCAATACCCATTACTGCAAATACTGCCATGATGGTGAAAGTCGCGTCTGAAGGCTTGGATAAGAAGGTTGCCAGTGTCTCGCCGGTCTCCTGATTGATAACGGTCGCTGCCAGCCAGTCCATCCATGCCTGAATCGGGAAGTTGGCTATAATCAGGAAAACAGAGCCTGCGATCAGAAGCGGTGTGGATACCAGAAAACCATCTCTGATAGACATCAGATATTTATTTCGTCCGATTGCCTCTGCCAAAGGCATCAAAACTTTTTCTAATTTCTTTAACATTTGTGTTTCCCCCTAATTTTTATTATTTATTACCCTTAATCAGCTTGATAGCCGTCTTCAGCACCTTTTCGCCGTTCATCATTCCGTAATCTCCTGCGTCGATAACTGCAATAGGAATATTCTCGCCGCCGTACTTCTGTACCGTCTCATCATACATGTACTTTACCTGCGGTCCTAACAGAATGCAATCAGGGCGATCCGTGGCAATGATATCGCCTAACTTATTGTGGGAGAAAGCCGCTACTTTTACCGGTACATTATGTGCGTTGGCCACCTCCTGCATTTTGCTGGCCAGCATGCTGGTGGACATTCCAGCGCTGCAGAACAGATAAATTTTTTTCATATAAATACACCCCTTTCTTTATTTTTCCAGTTCCTGGATCCTCTTGTTCAGCTTGATGTTTTCTTCTGCCATCAGCCTTACCAATTCGGCAGACATCATCTGATCCTCAGCGTGAATCAGCAGCAATCCCGGACTTAAGTACTCGCCGGCTGCTTCTTTCTGCACCAGGTCCACATGAATATCATGCCCTTTTGCATAATACTCATCCCCCTCTTTCATCTTTGCTTCAGCCTCATCAAACTTTCCTGCCGAAGCTGCACGCATGGCCTCCACATAACTGGACTTTGCCATGCCTACGGATGAGATGATGCCAAATACGATCTGCTCCATTTCGCCCATATTCATTTCTCCTTTTCTTTTTATTTATCCTCAGGCCGCCCCAGGAAAATAACCCTGCTGCCGCCAAGATAATCATGAATGGCACGGTGCCCGCCAAACAAAACCATAATAGCTGATACCAGACTGACCGCTATCCCTGCGTACATCAGCGGCGTCACCAGATTAATGCCTGTCGCCATTGTTGCCATCTGATGCCAGATGGTGCTGGCTGACACCAATGAGCCTTCTACCACAACGATGCCCAAAAGCTGTCTGCGGGCCAGCATGCCAGGAGTCGCCTCCCCGCCGTCTGCCCCCACAATTTTTATGTGCAGCCAACGTTTGCCCAGAGTTTGCCCTTTCCACACTACCGCCGGAACCACCCAATAATAAAGAACCGCGCACAGAAGGCCCATAGCTCCTGCTACCATTCCCATAGGAGCAGCAAACTCCATAATCTGCTGGTTCTTTACCGTACCGTAAAGCTTCATCGCCACCATCGAAATCGGGAGGGCCGTAGCCAAAGCTCCCACATACCAATCAATCAGATACGCAATGAATCTTCGCGTCATTCCCGCATCCTGAACATTGCCTGCCATCTTTTTCCCTTGTTTTTCTGTCATAGTTTTCTCCCGTCTGTCAGCTCCTTGCCTGCCTCTCTGCCTCCCGGATCATCTCCAGAAACGCACTGTAGCTCTTCTCCGAAGCAAGTCTCTTGATCGCTTCCTCATTCATCATCAGCCCCAAAGCAGTCTTATAGAAGTGTTCCATATCCTCCCTGCCTTTGGAAATAGACAGAAGGAATACTACCTGGACCTGGTTCATATGCCAGTATACCGGTTTCTTCAGCACTGCCACCGCCACAAACGTCTCGTCTGTCATTGGGAGACAGGGATGGGGCATCGCCACCATGGGGATCAGGTCTGTCTGCATCATCTCTTCCCGCTTAAAGACCTGTTCCTTGAAATCCGCCGGCAGTTCTCGCCTCTGCTCCACCAGGGTACAGAGATACTCCAGAACTTCCTTTCTGGAAGTTCCTTCCAGATCCGCAAAGAACAGATCCTCCGGAAAGTATCTGCTGACATCATCATCCTTCCGCACATCTCCCAAAATGTTTTTCACCTGGCGTATATGAGCGGTATCTAAAAAATATTGAATCTGATATACCGGCACCGGAACCCGGTTGGTAATGGGAACTGTGGAAAAAATACAGTCAATGTCTTTAAAATCTATTTTTTCCAGTTCCATACTGCTGCATACTGTCACTTGATTCAAATAGTCTCCAAAGCATTCGCGAAAACGATACTCAAAGAGCTTTGCACTCCCGCCTCCTGTGGCACACACAAGGACGATATTTCTCTGGCAACGGGTCTTCTTTCTCCTCTCCATTGCCAGTGCAAAGCACAAAGCCAGATAACCGATCTCGGCCTCTGGTACGATCGTATGAAAATGGGAGGACAGCACCATAGCAGCCTGGGCAGCCACTCCGTAGGAAAAGCTGTAAATCTCCCGTATCTCCTTCAGCATGGAATTTTTCAAAGTCAGATGGTACTTCAGTCTCACCCGCAAAGACACCATATGCTTTCTCAAAGCCGTCTGGAGGTCAAAATCCCTGCTGAAATCCAGTTTAAACAGCTTATAGATATAATCCAGCATCTCGTTGACCAGGCGGTTGATCTCCATATCCACCACCAGGTTTTCATCATTGACAGCATAAAGTCCCCGTTTACCCGAAAACTGTACTGCCAGATATTTGATTTCTCCTACCGGAAGCGCAGTTCCCTGGATTTTTTCCAGAGTTCGGGCGCATTTCTCTGCCGTCCGGATATCTTTTTCTTGAAGATAATCCTGACTGTCGAACTCTTCCAAAGTCACCTCAAAGCCCCTGCCATATCGGAAAATACCGATTCTGAGCTGCAAAATCAGTTCTGAAAATTCATCGTCGTAAATTTCATAACTTCCTGTGTTCAGTCCTTCCGCCAGAACTTTTACCGCCTCAGACTCAGGGATAAATTCTGCGGACACATCATCATAGAGATGGCGACCAGACCTCCTTAAAAGAAAAGCCAGACACTGACGGCAGCCGAACTCTCCGCCTGCAATCCGTATTCCATACCTGGGTTTCCGTTCCAATCCCAGATTAAACATTGATAAAATTCTCTCTGCCTGCTTTAAGTCAGCAGAAATCGTCTTCCTTGACACGTAATACCGGCTGCACAGTTCCTCAACTTTTATGTAATCTCCGTTCAAAATCAATTCTGCCGCCAAATATTGTGAGCGTCTCTCTGGAGTATCCGGTATATACCGTTTATGCTGTTGTTCCAAAAATCTGCCAAAGGTTTCCTTGTCCGTAATTTTGAGCCGATAGCCTTCCCCGTACTTTCTCTCTATCAAAGCCCCCTGACCCTCCAACGCCTCCTCCAGCCGTTTCAACAGGCTCCGCACAGTCTTTTCACTGACTTTCAGGCGGGTCGTCAGTTCATTGATCTTCAGGAAATCCTCTCCGTACAGCACTTCAAACAACAGTTTTACCTGTGGGTTCATTTGCACGTTTTATTCCCCCAATCTTCTGATTATAATTATACCATTTAAAAGCTATAGATTCTATATCTGATTTTTCCAATCGAAAACGGAAATTTTTTCTCCGATTTCCAGAAGTGGGAATTTTTTCCGTTTTTTTGATTTTCCGAACCGGTCTTATTGCACAAAAAGAGAGGAGCCTCTCAGTGAAGCTCCCCTTTTTTATGAACAATTACGTTCTATATTTTATTTGTTTCCATAGAGAGTAACCAGTTTCTGCAGGTACTCATATCTCTCTCTGGACTCGCCTTCGTTCTTCTCGAACAGATTCTCAGCTCTGGACGGATTCTTCAGGCTCAGGGACAGGTAACGAACCTCGCCCTTCAGGAAGTCCTGATATCCTTCCATCTTCGGTGCCTTGCTGTCTAAAGTGAACTTGTTCTCAGCAGCCGGATTGAACCGGAACAGATGCCAGTAACCGCACTCAACAGCCAGCTTCTCCTCGGTCTGAGCCTTGCTCATGCCCTTCTTGATACCATGGTTGATACAAGGAGCGTAAGCGATGATCAGGGACGGACCCGGATATGCCTCTGCCTCAGCAATAGCCTTGACAGTCTGGTTGTAATCAGCACCCATTGCGATCTGTGCTACGTATACATAGCCGTAGCTCATAGCGATGGAAGCCATATCTTTCTTCTTAACATCCTTGCCGCCTGCTGCGAACTGTGCGACAGCACCGGTAGGTGTGGACTTGGAGGACTGACCGCCGGTATTGGAGTAAACCTCGGTATCGAATACCATAACGTTGATATCCTTGCCAGAAGCTAATACGTGGTCAACACCGCCGAAACCGATATCGTATGCCCATCCGTCGCCGCCGAATACCCACTGGGATTTCTTAGCCAGGAAGTCTTTGTTCTTAACGATCTCTTTGCAGGTCGGGCAGTCGCAGCCTTCCAGAGCAGCAACCAGCTTGTCCGTAGCTGCGCCGTTGGTAGCGCCTACATTGAAGGTATCCAGGTATTCCTGGCATGCAGCCTTCACTTCATCGGAAGCAGCGTCGCTAGCCATAACCTCTTCTACCTTTGTCTTTAAGCCGTCTCTGATAGCCTTCTGAGCCAGCAGCATACCGTAACCAAACTCAGCATTGTCCTCGAACAGAGAGTTGGACCATGCCGGACCCTGTCCTTTAGCATTTACTGTGTAAGGAGTGGACGGTGAGGAGTTGCCCCAGATAGAGGAACATCCGGTTGCATTGGCAATGTACATTCTGTCACCGAACAGCTGGGTGATCAGTTTTGCGTAAGGAGTCTCACCGCAGCCTGCACATGCGCCGGAGAATTCAAGCAGCGGCTTCTTGAACTGGCTTCCCTTAACGGTGGTCTCTTTGAATTTGGCAAGAACTTCAGCCTTCTCCGGAATGGTCTGGCCGTAGTCAAATACCTTCTGCTGCGGTAAGTTTGCTTCCATGGGTTCCATGGTCAGAGCCTTGTTACCTTTCATGCCCGGGCATACGTTCGCACAGGAACCGCATCCGGTACAGTCAAGAGTAGAGATGGTCATCGCAAACTTCATACCAGGCATACCGGTCATATCTTTCATCTTCATGTCAGCCGGTGCAGCTGCAGCTTCCTCAGCGGTCATAGCAACCGGACGGATAACTGCGTGGGGGCAGACATAAGAACAGAAGTTACACTGGATACAGTTGTCAGGATTCCATACCGGAACATTTACTGCGATACCGCGCTTCTCATATGCAGCGGAACCAGAGGGAGTGCTGCCATCCACATAATCTACGAATGCAGATACAGGCAGGGAATTTCCTTCCTGAGCGGAAACCTTGGACTGAATGTTGTTTACGAAATCAACAACGTCCTGTCTGTCGCCTGATGCGGTGGTGAAGTCAAGGCCCTCGTCCTCGCAGTTCTTCCAGCTCTCCGGAACTTCTACCTTAACAACGCCCTTAGCGCCTGCATCGATAGCAGCCCAGTTCTTCTTAACAACGTCCTCGCCCTTGCGGCCGTAGGTCTTCTGTGCAGCGTCCTTCATAAGCTGGTTAGCCTTCTCAGACGGAATGATGCCGGTCAGCTCGAAGAATGCAGACTGAAGAATGGTATTGATACGGGTCGGACCCATTCCGGTCTCGATACCGATCTTAACACCGTCGATGGTGTAGAAGTTGATGTTGTGGTCAGCGATAAATTTCTTCACCTGGCCAGGAAGATGCTTCTCCAGACCTTCCATGTCCCATGGGCAGTTCAGCAGGAAGGTACCGCCGTCAACCAGCTCCTGAACCATGTTGTACTTCCGCACGTATGCCGGGTTGTGGCATGCTACGAAGTTTGCCTTGTGGATCAGGTAAGTAGACTTGATCGGCTTATGTCCGAAACGTAAGTGGGACATGGTAACGCCGCCGGATTTCTTGGAGTCATAGTCAAAGTATGCCTGTGCATACATATCAGTGTTGTCACCGATGATCTTGATGGAGTTCTTGTTTGCACCTACGGTACCGTCTGCGCCCAGACCCCAGAACTTACAGTTGGTGGTTCCCTCAGGGGTGGTAACCAGAGGAGCGCCTACCTCCAGAGACAGGTTGGTCACATCGTCAACGATGCCGATGGTGAATTT
>CAJFOF010000061.1 GCA_904395885.1 uncultured Lachnospiraceae bacterium | reverse complement strand
AATGGCAGACGAGGTGGACTCAAAATCCATTGATGGCGACATCGTGCGGGTTCAAGTCCCGCAGCCGGCACTCCTTGGCAGGGGCAAGAAACCTCAGAGAATGCTGATAACAGCATCCCTCGGGGTTTTTTCTTTTTGAGAAAATTGCCCTGCGGATTTTTGAAAAAGCAGAAAATCTATTGGCAGTATTGGAAAAACAAGGTAATATATAATTGTTAGGAAAAACGCAGAGTGAGGAGGCCATGCTATGACTTGTCAGGAAGCGGAACGGCTTGTTATGCCTTACATTCAGGGAGACCTGGAGGACGACCAGCTTGAAGAATTTTTAGAACATATTGAAAACTGCGAAAATTGCCAGGAGGAGCTGGAAATCTATTTTACGGTAGATTACGGTATCCGGCAGTTGGACTCTGACGCGGATAATTACAATATCAAAGGGGAGATGGAAGAGAGGCTGGAGGAATCCAGGCAGCATGTTCAGAGAAGGAGGCTGTTTAAAATTGCCAAATATGCTGTCAACACACTGGTGGTTATGAGCCTGACCGTAATGACGGTTATGCAGCTGAGAATATGGGGAGTATTCTGGTAGGATAGGGGCGCTGAAATCGGGGACAATAACACTTTGGCGCCAAGGAGAGAGCGGGAAAGGACTGGAAATGGAAAAATTAGTTTTGATAGATGGACACAGTATTTTGAACCGGGCTTTTTACGGGGTTCCGGATCTGACCAATTCAGAAGGGCTTCACACCAATGCGGTATACGGCTTCCTGAATATTATGTTCAAGATTCTTGAGGAAGAGAAAGCGGATCACCTGGCCGTGGCCTTCGATCTCAAGGAACCAACCTTCCGGCATAAAATGTACGAGGAGTATAAGGGGACGAGAAAACCCATGCCCCAGGAGCTTCACGAGCAGGTGCCGCTGATGAAGGAGGTTTTAGCGGCCATGGGAATTCCCATCCTGACCAAGGCGGGATTTGAGGCAGATGATATTTTGGGAACCGTAGCCAAGCATCAGGCTGGGGATAAGGTGGAGGTATCCATTGTGTCAGGGGATCGGGATCTTCTCCAATTGGCAGATGAGCATATCAAAATCCGCATTCCCAAGACTCTCAGAGGCGGGACTGAGGTGAAAGACTATTATCCGGAGGATGTGAAGCGGGAATACGGCGTGACGCCAAAAGAGTTTATTGACGTGAAGGCGCTGATGGGAGATGCATCTGACAATATTCCCGGCGTCCCGTCTATCGGGGAAAAGACAGCTACCGCCATTATCTCTGCCTACGGGAGTATTGAGAATGCCTACGCCCATTTAGAGGAGATCAAACCTCCCAGGGCCAGAAAAGCCCTGGAAGAGCACTATGATATGGCGCAGATGAGCAAGAAACTGGCAGAGATCTGCACGGACTGCGGTATCGACTTTTCCTATGATGATGCGAAGATCGATGGTCTCTACACCGAGGAAGCCTATCAGTATATGAAGCGCCTGGAATTTAAATCCATTCTTCCGCGGTTTGCCGGAGCGGCTCAGGAGAGCGGCGCCGAATCTCTGAGAGAACACTTTGCTGTGATTTCAGATTTAGGAGAAGTGGAATCCGTTCTGAAGAAGGCGGAAAAAGCGGAGCGGATTGGAGCGCAGCTTATCATGAAAACCGGAAAAGAGGCTGGCAGTCAGCAGGCTGTAGGACTGGCTCTCTGCTTTGGAGATGAAGAGTGTGTGCTTCTGGAGGCTGCGGGATTCGTTACCGGAGAGTATCTGGCGGGAAAGATGGAAGAACTCTGCAAAAAGCCAGGTCTCCAGTTGTGGACCATTGATTTGAAGAGTCAGCTTTCGTTGCTCAATATTGACTGGAATTCCGGGGCCAGGGATGGGATGGTGGCTGCCTATCTTTTGAATCCCCTGAAAGATTCTTATGACTATGACGATCTGGCAAGGGACTATCTGAAACTGACCCTGCCTTCCAAGGTTGACCTGTTGGGAAAGGCCGATCTGGGAAGCAGTCTGGAACAGGGGGAGGAAAAAGCACTGACATGTGTTTGTTACATGGCATACACCGCGTACGCTTCCGGCCCGCGTCTTCTGGATGAGCTGAAAAATACCGGTATGGAAAAGCTGTTCCTGGAAGTGGAGATGCCTCTGATCTACAGCCTTCACCGGATGGAGACCGCAGGCGTTCGGGTAGAACGGCAGGAGTTGAAGGATTACGGTGATAGGCTGAAGCTCCAGATCGATAAGCTGGAGCAGGAGATCTACCAGGCCACAGGAGAGACCTTCAATATCAATTCCCCGAAACAGTTGGGGGAAGTCCTCTTTGAAAAGATGCATTTAAAGGGCGGAAAGAAGACAAAGACCGGATATTCCACAGCAGCCGATGTGCTGGAAAAGCTGGCCCCCGATGTGCCTGCGGTCCAGATGATACTGGATTACCGCCAGCTTGCCAAGCTGTATTCCACTTATGCGGAGGGACTGTCGGCATTTATCGGACCGGACGAGCGGATCCACGGCAAATTCAATCAGACCATCACCGCTACAGGCAGAATCAGCAGCACAGAACCCAACCTGCAGAACATCCCGGTGCGGATGGAGCTGGGGAGAGAGATCCGCAAGGTTTTTGTGCCGGAGGAGGGTTATACCTTTGTGGATGCCGATTACTCCCAGATTGAACTGAGAATTTTGGCTCACATGTCAGGGGACGAGAGGCTGATCACCGCTTACCGGTCAGCCCAGGACATCCACGCCATTACGGCATCTCAGGTGTTCCACGTTCCGCTGGAGGAAGTGACGCCTCTCCAGCGGCGCAATGCCAAGGCGGTCAATTTTGGCATTGTCTACGGCATCAGCGCTTTCGGACTTAGCGAGGATCTGAGTATTACCCGCAAGGAGGCTTTGGAGTATATCAATAAATACTTTGAAACCTACCCAGGTGTAAAGAAATTTTTGGATCAGCAGGTGGCAGACGGTAAAGAGCACGGGTTTGTCACCACATTATTTGGCCGGCGCAGGCCCATACCAGAATTGAAGTCAGCCAACTTTATGCAGAGGTCTTTCGGGGAGAGAGTTGCGATGAATTCCCCTATTCAGGGAACGGCTGCGGATATTATGAAGATCGCCATGATTCAGGTAGATCAGGAGCTACAGAAGCGGGGAATGAAATCGCGGATCGTCCTTCAGGTTCACGATGAGCTGCTTGTGGAGACATGGGAGCCGGAGCTGGCTCAGGTGAAGGAGATCCTGGAAGATAAGATGAAGCACGCCGCCGATCTCTCCGTCTCCCTGGAAGTGGATGCCAAAGAGGGGAAAAGCTGGTTTGACGCCCACTAATTCTGAGCTTGGCCAGCGAGGAAGGAGCAAAATATGCTGAAGAGAGAGGACTTTATGCCGATTCCCTATCTGAAGAAAGCCAAATTTACCGGCAGCTATCAGGGAATGCGGTACCGGATGGAAAAGGTGGAAAAAGAAGAAAGGGAGACCGTCCTCAGGGTGGAGGCATGGCCGGAACCCTACAGCTACGATGCCACTCCCAAAGAGCAGGTGATTTCTCAGGATTTTGAATTCAGCGAAAACGGGATTCAGGAGGGAATCGCCTGGCTGAACGAGACATACGGGAAGTTCTGACGGCCTGTCCCCAGGGAGCAGACGCCATATAAAGAAACCCCGCAGAATTCTGCTGGAATGATCCGGCGGTATTCTGCGGGGCAATTTTGTTTCTGAAGAAATGACAGAGGATCTAAGCCAGCCTCCTGGCGATGGCCTGGATAAATTCCTGGCTGTTGAGGACTGTAGGATTGGGTAAGGTGGTGATGAGGGCCAGATCCTTGGTCATGCAGCCGCTTTCAATGGTGTCCAGAGTGGCTTTCTCCAGCTTATCGGCAAACTCAGAGAGTTCCCGGATGCCGTCCAGTTCCCCGCGCTTTCTCAGTGCGCCGGACCAGGCAAAGATGGTAGCTACCGAGTTGGTAGAGGTCTCTTCTCCGGCCAGGTGCTTGTAATAGTGGCGCTGTACTGTGCCGTGTGCCGCTTCGTATTCATAGTATCCTTCCGGGGAGACTAAAACAGAGGTCATCATGGCCAGGGAGCCGAAGGCGGAGGAGATCATATCACTCATAACGTCGCCGTCATAGTTCTTGCAGGCCCAGATGTAGCCGCCCTCAGATTTCATGACACGAGCCACCGCGTCGTCGATCAGCGTATAGAAGTAAGTAATTCCAGCTTCCTGAAAGCGATGGGCATATTCTTTGTCGAAAATCTCCTGGAAAATATCTTTGAAGGTGTGGTCGTATTTCTTGGAGATGGTGTCCTTGGTGGCAAACCACAGATCCTGCTTCACATCCAGAGCGTAGTTAAAACAGCTTCTGGCAAAGCTCTCGATGGAGGCGCACACGTTGTGAGTGCCCTGAATGATGCCGGGACCGTCAAATTCGTGGATCAACTCTTTCTGCTGGGTTCCGTCGGCGGCTGTGTAGACCAGCTCGGCCTTTCCGGCTCCCGGAATTTTCATCTCAACACCTTTGTAGACGTCGCCGTAGGCATGTCTGGCAATGGTAATGGGCTTTTTCCAGTTCCGCACACAGGGTTCAATTCCCTTGACCACAATGGGGCAGCGGAATACGGTGCCGTCCAGAATCGCACGGATGGTGCCATTAGGACTTTTCCACATTTCTTTCAGATTGTATTCTTTCACTCTGGCTGCATTGGGAGTGATGGTGGCACATTTAACGGCCACGCCGTATTTTTTTGTGGCGATGGCAGAGTCTATGGTCACCTGATCATTAGTGGCGTCCCTGTGCTCAAGTCCAAGATCGTAGTACTCCGTTTTCAAATCAATAAAAGGAAGCAGCAGTTCTTCTTTGATCATTTTCCAGAGGATTCTCGTCATCTCGTCCCCGTCCATCTCCACAAGGGGGGTTGTCATTTTGATTTTTTCCATGGTCAGCCTCCTGATTTTCATAATTTTGTGATGGGTTCCTGCCGCCGGGCAGTATACCATTTGCATACTATCTTACTACAATTTTCGGAAAAAGTACAGAACAGCCTTGATTTTTCTGGCATAGGAAACGGAAAACGGGGAAGAATAGCGCTGTGATAGGGCGGGAAGAACACCGCCGGGAAAGGAAGAAAACTATGGGCAAACAGAATCCGCAGGAGGAAAAAACAAAAAAGGAAATCGAGGAAAAGGAAGATGAAAAGCTGGAGGAATACGGCCAGATAACTCTGGATCACAGCGGAAAGCGGCACAAGATCCACCTGCTTTCCATCATCGGGGAGGTGGAAGGCCATGAAAATCTGTCCGGGAACAGCAAGGCCACAAAATATGATCATGTGCTGCCAAAGCTGGCAGAGATCGAGGATGACGAAGAAGTGGAGGGGCTGATGGTTCTCTTGAACACCTCCGGCGGGGATGTGGATGCGGGGCTGGCCATCGCGGAGATGATCGCCTCCCTGAGCATCCCTGTGGTTTCTCTGGTTCTTGGAGGAAGCCATTCCATAGGGGTGCCGCTGGCCGTTTCATCCGACTACTCGTTTATCGTCCCCACAGGGACGATGATGATTCATCCGGTCAGGATGAGCGGAATGGTGATCGGAACCGCCCAGACTTACGAATATTTCGAGATGATCCAGGACAGGATCCTGAGCTTTGTGGCGGCTCATTCAAAAATTGAATATGAAAATTTGCGACAGTTAATGCACAATACCAAGATGCTGACCCGTGATCTGGGCACGGTTCTGGTAGGGAAAGAAGCCGTGGAAGCCGGCCTGATTGATGAGGTAGGAGGGATCCGGGAGGCATTGAAAAAACTCCACACCATGATTGATGCCGGTCATTAGCTTGCAATTTCATGGAAACTTTTGTATACTATCAACAATGGGAATCTATGGACTCTCATCAGGAAAAGATACAGGAGGTTTCCTTTCGTGTCAGCAACGAAAAAAGGCAGAACGACAACTCAGACGAAAACGAATACGAAAAAAGCGGGAAGACCGAAGAAGAAACAGCAGGAACCATACTATGATGAAGGCGCTCAGGTTATCCGGGCGGAGGTTTTTATCATCAGCTCTTTTGTAGTGGCAGTGCTGCTGTTTTTAAGCAATATTGATCTGTGCGGCATGATTGGGCGGATCTTGAAAAGCGCCCAGTTAGGGATGTTTGGCATGGTTGGGTATCTGGTTCCGATATTTCTTTTTATCGGGACCTGTTTTGCCCTGTCCAACAAGGGAAATATCCGGGCCGCCCTGAAACTTGGAGCCGCCATCGGGGCAGCTCTGGTTTTGTGCGGCTTTGCCCAGCTTATTTTCGGAGATAAAAATCTTGCAGGCGGGAGTGTCCTGGAATACTACCGTGCATCAGCCTCCACCGGGATGGGAGGCGGCCTGGTAGGCGGTCTTCTGGCGGGAGGACTCTCTGCCGTTGTCGGCACGGTAGGAGCTTTTATTGTTCTCCTGGCGGCGCTGATCATCTGCATTGTCTGCATTACAGAAAAATCTGTTGTGAAGGCGGTGAAAAACAGCGGGGACAAAGCATATCAGTATGCTAGGGAGGATATGGACCGCCGCAGGGAGATCCGGGCGGAGCGCCAGGAGGAACGGCGCAGGCTGAGAGAAGAGCAGCGAGTCAGGGGCGTGGACCTGGATGCCACGAAGATTGAGGATGAGGCCCCCCTTCCTACCGATGCCCCGGTTCAGTCTATGTTCGAGCCAGCTCCTGAGGAACCTTCCTTGGAGGAGATGCTGAAACGGGCCGAGGCGCAGCAGAAAGAGGAAAAACAGGAGAAGCAGCAGAAGGAGAGCAGACAGATCCATTCGGCCGATGTGTTTACCGGAAAGATAGACAGACCGGAATCCCTCTACATAGACGACAGCGTTCCCTTTGAGCCGGATGAGACAGTCAGGCCCGGAGAACCTCTGTACGCCCCCAAGAATACCAGCACGCTGGAGGAGATGGCTGTGGTGGATGATGAGTCAGACCCTTATTATCCTATTGATGAAGAGCATCAGGGAATCAACTACGATGGCGAGTTTGATGCGGATGTCCGGACTGAGGAGCCGGACGAGCTGTTCCTGCCGGAGGGGGAAAAACGGGTAGAGACGGCCACAGGCAAAATTATTGAGACGGAGACGGAGCTTTTGCAGAAGAAACTGGAAAAGAGGCGGGCTGAGGTACAGCAGGATGCAGGCTCACAGGCGGCTGTAGCGGCGCAAATCGAAAAGAAAGAGGAGGAACCGCCGAAGGAATATATTTTCCCACCTACCTCCCTGTTAAAGCGGGGCAGCAGAAATGCGAATTTCTCCGAGCAGGAATATAAGGATACGGCCATCAAGCTGCAGCAGACCCTGAGAGACTTTGGCGTAGGAGTGACGGTGACCAATATTAGCTGCGGCCCCTCTGTCACCAGATACGAGCTTCATCCGGAGCAGGGCGTGAAAGTCAGCCGGATCGTAGGCCTGGCGGATGACATCAAGCTGAGCCTGGCGGCGGCTGATATCCGGATCGAGGCCCCCATCCCCGGAAAATCTGCAGTGGGGATCGAGGTTCCCAATAAAGAGAACAATACCGTCTATCTCCGGGATCTGTTAGAGTCCGAAGAATTTACAAAACATAAGTCACGGCTGGCGTTTGCCGTGGGAAAAGATATCGGAGGCCAGACCGTGGTGGCCGATATCGCCAAGATGCCCCATCTGCTCATAGCCGGTGCGACGGGTTCAGGAAAGTCCGTATGTATCAACACGCTGATTATGAGCATTATTTATAAGTCAAAGCCTGAGGATGTGAAGCTGATCATGGTGGATCCCAAGGTAGTGGAACTGAGCGTGTACAACGGGATTCCCCACCTTCTGATTCCTGTGGTCACAGATCCCAAGAAGGCTTCCGGCGCGCTCAACTGGGCAGTGGCAGAGATGACGGATCGCTACAAAAAGTTTGCCCAGTACGGCGTCAGAGACCTGAAGGGCTTCAATGAGCGGGTAGATGGGATCAAGGATATTGAAGACGAAAACAAGCCTAAAAAAATGCCCCAGATCGTTATCATCATCGACGAGCTGGCAGATCTGATGATGGTTGCTCCCGGGGAGGTGGAGGACGCCATCTGTCGTCTGGCACAGTTGGCCAGAGCTGCCGGGATCCATCTGGTGATCGCTACCCAGCGTCCGTCGGTTAATGTCATAACCGGCCTGATCAAGGCCAATGTGCCCTCCCGGATCGCCTTCTCAGTTTCCTCCGGTGTGGATTCCCGCACTATCATCGATATGAACGGAGCGGAGAAGCTGCTGGGAAAGGGAGACATGCTCTTTTATCCGTCAGGCTATCCCAAACCTCAGCGGGTACAGGGTGCCTTTGTGTCTGATGAGGAAGTGGCAAAGGTAGTAGAATTTCTGACCAGCCAGGAACTGACGGCCCAGTATAATCCGGAGGTGGAAAAGCAGATTGCACAGGCACCTGCCGAAAGTGGAAGGGGGGCTGACAGCCGGGACGAATACTTTGTCCAGGCAGGAAAGTTCATTATTGAGAAGGACAAAGCGTCCATCGGAATGCTCCAGAGAGCGTTCAAGATCGGCTTTAACCGGGCGGCCCGCATCATGGACCAGCTGGCCCAGGCCGGCGTAGTAGGAGAGGAAGAAGGAACGAAACCGCGCAAGGTTCTGATGTCTATGGAACAGTTCGAGGAATTGATCGAACAGGGCGGCTGATAGGCTAAAGAAAATGGAGGATAAAAAGGTATGAAGACAGACATTGAGATTGCACAGGAAGCGAAGATGCTGCCCATCAGGGAGGTGGCAAAGACCTACGGGATCGAGGAGGACGATCTGGAACTCTATGGAAAATATAAAGCCAAGCTGACCGACGATCTCTGGGAAAAGATCAAGGACAGACCGGACGGAAAGCTGGTTCTGGTAACGGCTATCAATCCGACGCCGGCCGGGGAAGGCAAGACCACTACCTCAGTCGGCCTGGGCGAGGCCTTCGCTAAAGTGGGTAAAAAGGCGATTATTGCTCTGAGGGAGCCGTCCCTGGGGCCCTGCTTCGGTATCAAAGGCGGCGCCGCGGGAGGTGGATATGCCCAGGTTGTCCCCATGGAAGACCTGAACCTGCATTTCACAGGAGACTTCCATGCAATTACATCCGCCAACAATCTTCTGGCGGCACTCCTGGACAATCACATCCAGCAGGGCAATGCCCTGGGAATCGATCCCAGACAGATTCTCTGGAAACGCTGCCTTGATATGAATGACAGAGTGCTGAGAAATGTGGTAGTAGGACTGGGAGCCAAGGCTGACGGCATGGTCAGGGAGGATCATTTTGTGATTACAGTTGCCTCTGAAATTATGGCCATCCTCTGTCTCGCCAACGATATGAAGGATCTGAAGGAACGTCTGGGAAAGATCGTAGTGGCATATACTTTTTCTGGGGAGCCAGTGACCGCTGCCCAGCTTCAGGCAGTGGGGGCTATGGCGGCACTGCTGAAGGATGCCCTGAAGCCAAATCTGATTCAGACCCTGGAACACACAGGGGCCATCGTCCACGGAGGTCCGTTTGCCAACATTGCTCATGGCTGCAACAGCGTGAGAGCCACCAAGACGGCCCTGAAGCTGGCAGATATTGTGGTGACGGAGGCCGGCTTCGGCGCAGACCTGGGCGCAGAAAAATTCTTTGATATCAAATGCCGCAAGGCAGGGCTGAAGCCCGATGCAGTGGTTCTGGTAGCAACGATCCGGGCGCTGAAATATAACGGCGGCGTTCCCAAGTCAGAGCTGGGCAAAGAAGATCTGGCAGCTCTCTCCAGAGGAATTGTCAATCTGGAGAAACATATCGAAAATCTTCAGAAATATGGCGTTCCGGTGATTGTCACCCTGAATTCCTTCCTTACCGATACGGAGGCGGAATACCAGTACGTTAAGAAGTTCTGCCAGGAAAGAGACTGTGAATTTGCCCTCTCTGAAGTCTGGGCAAAAGGCGGGGAAGGCGGTATTGCTCTGGCGGAGAAGGTTCTGCACACGCTGGAGAGGAAAGAGAGCCAGTTTAAGGTTCTGTACCCGGATGATATGAGCCTGAAGGATAAAATCTATACGGTGGCTTCTGAGATTTATGGAGCTGACGGTGTAACCTATGCTCCTGCTGCGGAGAGGGCGCTGAAGCAGATCACTGAGATGGGCTTTGGCAATCTTCCGGTCTGCATGGCCAAAACTCAGTACTCTCTTTCTGACGACCAGACGAAACTTGGAAGGCCCACTGGATTCACCCTCAATGTCAGGGATGCCTATGTCTCTGCAGGAGCCGGCTTTGTAGTCGTTCTCACCGGAGCGATTATGACCATGCCCGGGCTTCCCAAAACGCCTGCGGCCAACGGCATTGATGTGGATGATGAAGGAAAGATCACAGGGCTTTTCTGATGACCGTAGTGGGAGAAAATCCAGCAGTTTATAAGCATTAGGAGGTTTTATGGCTGTAGTAAGAGAGTGGCTGCAGGAGCTGTCCTATCAGCTTCTGCAGGGAAGTATTGATGAGAATGCAGAGGATGTCATCTACGATTCCAGAAAAGCAGCCCCAGACACCATTTTTGTCTGCATGAAAGGGGCGAGGGCGGATTCCCATGATTTTATTCCGTCGGTAATTTCCGCCGGCTGCAGAGTTCTGGTGGTGGAAAGACCGGTGGAGGTGCCGGGCGATGTGACGGTGATACTGGTGGACAATGGCAGAGAAGCCCTGGCTCTTTTGTCAGCGGCCAGATTCGGCTATCCGGCAAAAAAATTAATAACCATCGGCGTAACCGGTACCAAGGGGAAGACCACTACCGCCCACATGATTCGAACAATCCTGGAGGCCTGCGGCAAAAAGACCGGAATGATCGGTACTACCGGGATTGTGATTGGAGATGAGACGTTCCCCACGGTCAACACTACGCCGGAATCCTATACGATCCAAAAGGCCTTCGCCGATATGGCGGAGGCCGGCTGCCAGTACGTGGTGATGGAGGTCTCTTCCCAGGGGCTGAAAATGCACAGAGTAGATGGGATCACCTTTGATTATGCTCTGTTTACCAATCTGTCCCCGGACCATATCGGCCCAAATGAGCACGCTGATTTTCAGGAATACTTATATTACAAGTCCCAGATCTTTAGGCGGGCCAAAATAGGAGTTCTGAATCTGGACGATGAGCATTACCAGGAGATCCGCAGCCATGCCTCCTGCCCGATCTATGATTTCAGCCTGAAGACTCCCTGCGATTTTTATGCCGACCAGATTGATTACGTATCGGGAAACGGCTTCGTAGGTGTAGAGTTCTCCATCAAAGGGAGGTATGATGCCCGGGTGAGAGTGGGGATTCCCGGTCTCTTCAATGTGTACAACGCACTGGGGGCCTTTGGAATCGCCAGTTTCCTGGATCTCCCGAAAGAAAAGGTGGAAAAAGCTCTGGAACATATGCGGGTCAACGGGCGGATGGAGTTGGTCTACAGTTCGGATCAGTTCTCTATTTTGGTGGATTATGCTCACAATGCGGTCAGCATGGAAAGCCTTTTAAATACCTTGAGGGCTTACCGCCCCAAACGACTGGTCTGCGTATTCGGATGCGGCGGGAATCGAGCCAAAGACAGACGGTATTCTATGGGAGAAATCGGCGGGAAGCTGGCTGATCTCTGTATTTTAACGGCTGATAATTCCCGCTTTGAAAAAACAGAAGACATCATTCAAGATATCAAAAGTACTCTGGTTCCCACTGGAGGGGCTTATCTGGAGATTCCAGATCGCCGGGAAGCCATCGCATATGCCATCAATCACGCGGAAGAAGGCGATATGATAGCAGTCATTGGAAAAGGCCATGAAGATTACCAGGAAGAAAACGGAGTGCGCCACCATTTTCTTGACCGGGAAGTGATCGAGGAGGTCCTGGTCCAGAAAAAAGAAGCGGTTCCGGAGCAGGGAGAATAAGACATGGGAAAATTAACAGTTAGCGAAATTCTTGAGGCGACAGGCGGCGTTCTAGTCAGCGGGAAGGCGGAGGCCGAAATCACTGGGATTGAAACAGATTCCAGAAAGGCGGGAGAGGAAAGCCTGTTTGTGCCGGTTATCGGCGAACGGGTAGACGGCCACCGCTTTATTCCCCAGGCATTTAAAGCGGGAGCGGCAGCGGCTCTATCCAGCGAGGAAATTGCTCCCGATTTGATAAAGGAGCACCCGGAGAAATCTCTGATTCAAGTGGAAGATACGGTGCAGGCGCTGCAGGCTATTGGAGCCTACTATCGCAGCCGCCTTTCGATTCCAGTCATCGGCGTGACGGGAAGCGTGGGAAAGACCACTGCCAGAGAGATGATCGCCTGTGCCTTGACGGGGGGCTTTGAAAAGGTATTCAAGACAGCGGGAAACCACAACAGCCAGGTGGGAGTTCCGATTACCCTGTTTGAGATTCAGCCAGATGATGAAATCGCAGTTCTGGAGCTTGGTATGAGCGAGCCTGGCGAGATGGAGCGAATTGCATCTACAGCTAGAGTGGATATGGCGGCTGTGACAAACATTGGAATCGCCCATATCGGCCAGTTAGGGAGTCAGGAAAATATCTGCCGGGAAAAGCTGAAGATTCAGGAAGGAATGAGAGAGGGCGGCATTCTGTTCTTAAATGGCGATGATCCGATCCTCAAAAACCAAAAAGCCAGAGAGGGACTCAAAACGATTTACTTCGGAACAGGAGAAAATTGCCAGTACCGGGCTGTAGACATCGGTGCAGAAGAAGGCTTCCCGGTCTTTACGGCCCACTGCCCGGACGGGGCAAAAACGCAAGTGCGTCTGGGGGTATTGGGGAGCCATAATATTTTAAATGGAATACTCTCTATTGCAGTTGCCTGCGAAAATGGAGTAAAGCCGGCGGATGCGGCAAAAGCTCTCCAGAGCTTTGCTGGATACAAGGGCCGTCAGCAGATCTTTGAGACGGGAACGATTACGGTTATTGACGATTCTTACAACGCCAGCCCGGTTTCTATGAAGGGAGGGCTGGAAGTTCTGATGAAGATTCATCCAGGCAAAAGGAAAATTGCGGTTCTTGCAGATATGAAAGAACTGGGAGAAAAGGAGGCTCTCTACCACCGGGAAGTGGGAACCTATATCGGAGAGCACTTTTCTCATCATATGGCAGATCAGTTGTTTCTCCTGGGAGAACTGGCGGAGGAGATTGGCAATGGGGTAATCGCGACCGCACCGGAGGCGGAAACTGCGATTCATTTATTCCAGGACAAAGAGGAGCTGGAGACGGAGCTGAAAAAGAGTCTTCAGCCGCAAGACTGTGTTCTTTTTAAAGGTTCCAACTGCATGGGCCTGGGGGATATTGCCTCCCGGTTTGCTGCAGAGGGACTGAAGAAAGCGGAGTAAGGAGCGGAGAGAAAGTGGCAGATCAATATGCCAGAGTAATTATCGATATATCCCATGAAAAAGTGGACAGACCTTTTACTTATCGGATTCCTGATTCTCTTTCCGGAATGGTGAAAGCCGGAAGCAGGGTCAGGATTCCCTTTGGCTCCGGAAACCGAGAACGAACTGGGTATGTTGTGGAGCTTTCCAGCCAGGCCGGGTATGACAGAGATAAAATAAAAGAACTGACCGGCCTGGTGGAGGGAAGCGTTACGGCAGAATCCCAGTTGATTGAACTGGCCTGGTGGATGAAAGAGCGCTATGGTTCTACTATGAATCAGGCGCTAAAAACAGTGCTTCCCGTAAAGCAGCAGGTAAAAGGAAGAGAGAAAAAGTACCTCAGATGCCTTTTGGACAGTGAAAGCCTTTCAGCAGCATACGAAGAGGCTGCCAGAAAAAAATACCGAGCCAGAGCCAGATTGCTTGAGGCTTTTGTTTCAACTTCAGTTATTCCCTGGGAGACGGCAGTCAGTCAGCTAAATGTGACCCAGGCAGCCGTCAAACCTCTGATCGAGAAGGGAATCGTTGTTGTGGAATCCCAGCATCAATACCGGAATCCTGCTGAGACAATAGGAAGAAAAGGGGAGTCCGGAGAGCGGGCTTACGTAAATCTGAATCCACAGCAGAAGGCCATTGCAGACGATTTCTGCCGCAGATATGACAGCGGAATCCGGGAGACCGCCCTGATTCACGGGATTACCGGCAGCGGAAAAACAGAAGTATACATGGAGATTATCAGCCATATACAAGAAAACGGAAAAGAATCGATTGTCCTGATTCCTGAGATTTCTCTTACCTACCAGACGGTTATGCGCTTTTACAGAAGATTTGGAAATCAGGTCTCTTTTATCAATTCCAAAATGTCAGCAGGAGAAAGGTATGACCAGTTTGAGCGGGCCAGAAAGGGAGAAATTTCCATTATGGTTGGGCCCAGATCGGCCCTTTTTACGCCATTTTTAAACTTGGGGCTGATCGTGATCGATGAGGAACATGAATCTGCTTATAAAAGTGAATTGTCTCCCAGATACCACGCCAGGGAGACGGCTGCTTTTCGGGCAAAGCAGAGCGGTGCAGGACTGATTCTCGGATCGGCCACCCCGTCGGTGGAATCATACAAAAAGGCAAAAGAGGGGATTTACAGGCTGTATACCCTTTCAGAAAGAGCAAAAAAAGACAGCCGTCTGGCAAATGCGGAGATCGTAGATTTGAGAAGAGAGCTGGCAGAAGGGAATAAATCCATATTCAGCCGTCTGCTTCAGGAAAAGATAGAGGATCGGCTGGAAAAGGGCCAGCAGATCATGCTTTTTATGAACCGGCGAGGCTATTCTAATTTTATCTCCTGCCGCTCCTGCGGTGAAGCCATCAAATGTCCTCACTGCGATGTGACACTGACACTTCATAAGGATGGGCGCCTGGTCTGCCATTACTGCGGTTATTCCACAGAACGGCCCAAGATATGCCCAAGCTGCGGTTCCCCTTATCTGGCAGGATTTGGTGCCGGAACTCAAAAAATCGAGGCTATGGTTCAGGAACGTTTTCCAGGGGTAAAGACTCTTCGGATGGATATGGATACCACTTCGAGAAAGGGCGGCCATGAAGAGATCCTGGCAGCGTTTGCCGCGGGGGAAGCCCAAATCCTGGTGGGTACCCAGATGATCGTAAAGGGCCATGATTTTCCCAATGTCACCCTTGTGGGGATTCTGGCGGCAGATATCTCCCTGTACGCTCCCGATTTTTCCAGCGGAGAGAGGACGTTCCAGCTTTTAACCCAGGCAGCCGGACGAGCGGGAAGGGGGAAGACAGCCGGGGATGTGATCATCCAGACTTACGCCCCGGACCATTACAGCATCCAGGCAGCGGCGAGACAGGACTACCAGATGTTTTTTAAGAGGGAGATGGCTTACCGCCGCCTCCTTCATTATCCTCCGACCTGGGGCATGGTGACCGTCCAGATGACGTGTCCCGATGAGCAGGCTCTGGCAGAACTCTCAGGGCGGCTGGAAGAGCGCCTGAAATCAGGGCTTTCAAAGCTGCCGGAAGTAGAACTGATCGGCCCCGTCAATGCGCCTATATACAAACTTCACGATTTGTACAGAAAAATTTTATATCTGAAATCAGAAAACTATGATATACTAATTAAAATCAGAAAATGGATGGAAGATTTTTTCGACAGCGGAGAGAGCCGCAAAGATCTGACTGTCCAGTATGATTTCCTGTAAAACAGACAGATTAATGAGTATGAGTGAGAAAGGAAAGACCTGTTATGGCAATCAGACAAATCCGGACCATCGGTGATGAAATCCTGAGAAAAGAGTGTAAACCAGTAAAAGAGATGACTCCCCGGCTGAAAGAATTGATCGAAGATATGTTCGAGACAATGTATGAAACAGGAGGAGTAGGGCTGGCCGCTCCTCAGGTGGGGATCTTAAAGCAGATTGTAGTCATTGACGTTGAGGACGGAAATCAGTATGTTCTGATTAATCCGGAGATTACAGAGACAGAAGGAGAGCAGACAGGACCGGAAGGATGCCTAAGTGTGCCTGGAAAATCCGGGACAGTTACCCGGCCTGAAAAGGTGACGGTAAAGGCTTACAATGAAGACATGGAGCCAATTGAGCTTACGGGAGAAGGCTTTCTGGCCCGGGCAATCTGCCACGAGTGCGACCATCTCCACGGCTGCCTTTATGTAGACAAAGTAGAAGGGGAGCTGGAAGACGTAGGAGAAGCAGAGGAGGAAGAGTAATGCGGATCGTTTTTATGGGAACGCCGGATTTTGCAGTATCCGCTCTTGTAAGTTTAAAAGAAGCGGGGCATGAGATCCTGGCCTGCGTCACACAGCCGGACAAACCCAAAGGAAGGGGAAAAGCGGTCCTTATGACCCCTGTAAAAGAAAAAGCGCTGGAGTACCAGATTCCGGTATATCAGCCTGCAAGGGTCCGGGATGAATCTTTTCAGGAGATATTAAGGGAACTGAACCCAGATGTTATCGTGGTAGCTGCCTTCGGGCAGATTATCCCTAGGTCGATCTTAGAGCTGCCGCCATACGGCTGTATCAATATCCATGCGTCTCTTCTGCCCAAATACCGCGGGGCAGCTCCGATTCAGTGGGCCCTGATTGACGGGGAGAAGGAGACCGGCATCACTACCATGCAGATGGATGAAGGGCTGGATACCGGTGATATGCTGGAAAAGGCGGTCGTACCGATCAGTCCGGAGGAAACAGGCGGGAGCCTGCACGATAAATTAGGGGAAGCCGGAGGAAGGCTGATCGTCTCCACTTTAGAAAAACTGGAAAAACACGCCCTTCATCCGGTTCCTCAGACGGATGAGGGGACCTGTTACGCAAAAAAAATCACTAAAGATTTAGGAAACATTGACTGGTCTGCAGACGCGGATTCTATTGAACGGCTGATTCGCGCCTTAAATCCCTGGCCAAGCGCCTACACCTCTATTGAGGGAAAGACCGTGAAGATCTGGAAAGCTCAGGTTTTGACGGAAGAATGGGAAGGGGCTTACGGACAGATCGTGATGGCAGACAAAAGCCGCCTTTATGTGAAGACCGGGAAAGGAACTCTCTCTGTGGAGGAGCTGCAGTTGGAGGGAAAGAAGCGGATGGATACGGCTTCTTTCCTGAGAGGTTTCCAGCTTCGCCAGGGGAGCTTGTTTGAAAGGAGAAATTAAAGAATAATGGGATATGGATTTTACTATGGCTTGTTTGATCCGACAATGATTCTGGTGCTGATCGGCGTTCTGATTTCAGCCGCTGCTTCGGCTGCCGTCAACGGAACGTTTCAAAAGTATGCGAGAGTCAGAAGCTATTGCGGAATGACGGGGGCACAGGTGGCGGAACGTCTTTTGAATTTTCAGGGAATTTACGACGTTGCAGTTCGCCAGGTTCCCGGAAATCTTACGGACCACTATGATCCCAGGACAAAGACCCTCAATCTGTCTCAGACTGTGTATGGTTCTACATCTGTAGCAGCACTGGGGGTGGCGGCCCACGAATGCGGCCATGCAATTCAGGACGCCAGAAATTATGTGCCATTGAAATTGAGAGGGGCTTTTGTGCCTGTAGCCAACCTGGGTGCCCAGCTCTCCGTCCCGCTGATTATAATCGGTGTGATTTTGGGCTACGGCGGCCATTTCCTGGTTCAATTGGGAATCTGGATGTTTGTCCTGGTTGTGGCATTTCAGGTCATCACCCTTCCGGTAGAGTTTAATGCATCCGCGAGAGCGATCCGTCTGCTGGGGGACACCGGCATTTTGTCGGATCAGGAAAACAGTGGCGCAAAAAAGGTGTTGGGAGCTGCCGCTATGACATATGTGGCTTCTGTGCTGGCCTCCCTTCTTCAGCTTCTCAGACTTGTCATCCTGTTTGGAGGTCGCCGGCGTGACGAATAAGAATCACAATAGGCAGGAAACCATGACAGGACGCGAACTGGCCCTGGATATGCTTCTGGAGATCCTGGAAAAGGGCGAATTCTGCCATATTATAAAGAGGCAGGCTCTTTCTAAATATCAGTATCTTCCCAAAAAAGAACGGGCTCTCGCTGCCCGTCTGACAGACGGTGTCACAGAACGGCTGCTGTCTGTGGATTATGCGATCAATCAGGTTTCCAGAACGAAAACTGCTGCTATGAAGCCGGTGATCCGAAACATTTTGCGGATCGGGGCGTATCAGATTTTATATATGGACAAAATACCGGACTCCGCTGCATGCAATGAGGCGGTCAAACTGGCGGTCAAACGGCGGTTTACAGGACTGAAAGGGTTTGTGAACGGTGTACTCCGAAGCCTTGTCAGGGAAAAGGAACAGATCCGGTTTCCAAATTCAAGTATCCGGTTATCTATGCCAGAGTGGATCCTTTCTATGTGGGCAGCAGATTACGGAATCCATGTAGCTGAGGAGATTGCCGCCGCGTTCCTGAAAGAGCGGCCTACATGCGTCCGTCTCAACTCCGGAGCTTCTCCGGAAGAGACCATCACATCCCTCGAGAACCAAGGGGTGGAAGTCACACGGCTGGATGGTTTCGATGACATTTTGTATCTGGCTGGTTACGACCATCTGGAAGAATTGGAAGCTTTTCAAAAAGGGCAGATTCAGGTTCAGGATCTCAGTTCTACCATGGTCTGTCGGGCAGCACCGCCCCAGGCTGGGAGTTTTGTTTTGGATGTCTGTGGAGCCCCAGGCGGGAAAAGTATTCACATGGCTGACCTGCTGAGTGGGACAGGCATGGTGGAGTCCCGCGATTTAACCTGGCAAAAAGTCAGTATGATCGAGGAAAATATTGGGAGAACCGGTTTTTCCAATATCAGGGCAAAGGAATGGGATGCCCGCAGGCTGGATGAGGAGATGAGAGAACAGGCTGATATCGTTCTTGCCGACCTGCCCTGTTCGGGGCTTGGAATCATCGGAAGAAAGCCGGATATCAAATACAGGGCCACCAGAGAAAGCCTGAAGGATCTGGCAAACCTCCAGAGAGAAATTCTGTCTGTGGTCTGGAAATACGTAAAACCAGGCGGCAGGCTGGTATATAGCACTTGTACAATCAACAGGCAGGAAAATCAGGACAATGCTGAGTGGTTTCTGGAAAACTTTCCTTTTGAACCGGAAGATATTTCCGACCGGTTTAGTGGAATTTTCTGCGAGCCGTCTCTGAAACAGGGAATGCTGCAGCTTCTTCCGGACCGCCATCCCTGCGACGGCTTCTTTTTGGCTGTATTCCGCAGAAAAGTATCAATAACAGAAAGCAGTATAGATGATGGAAAAATGTGATATTAAATCTCTGACATATGAAGAACTGACAGCGGTCATGGAAAAGCAGGGCGAAAAGTCCTACCGGGCAAAACAGATCTATGAATGGCTCCATGTAAAGCTGGCTGAAGGCTTTGATGAAATGACCAACCTTTCCCAAACCCTGAGAAACTCTTTGAAAGAAGAGTTTTCTTTCACGTGTTTGAAAACAGTGGGACTGCAGGTATCAAAGCTAGATGGCACCAGGAAATACTTGTTCCTGTTGTCAGACGGAAATATCATAGAAAGTGTCTGGATGAAATATAAGCATGGAAATTCGGTATGTATCTCGTCCCAGGTAGGATGCAGGATGGGCTGCCGCTTCTGCGCCTCCACATTGGACGGGCTGGAGAGAAATCTGCTGCCTTCCGAAATGCTGGATCAGATCTATCGGATTCAGAGAGATACAGGGGAGAGAGTTTCCAATGTAGTGGTCATGGGGTCCGGTGAACCTATGGATAATTATGACAATGTCATTCGTTTTATCAGACTTTTGTCAGACAGCCGCGGCCTGAACATCAGCCAGAGGAACATAACCGTGTCCACCTGCGGGATCGTTCCGGGGATCCGGCGTCTGGCCAAAGAGGGACTGGCGATTACACTTGCCTTGTCCCTTCACGCGCCAAACGATCAGGTGCGACGCTCATTGATGCCGATTGCTAACCGCTATGGCCTGGAAGAAGTTCTGGATGCCTGCCACGAATACTTTATCAGAACCGGGCGCAGGCTGACTTTTGAATACAGTTTGGTAAGCGGTGTAAATGATAATTTAAAAGAAGCGGCGGCGCTGGTGTCTCTGATCAAGGACCAGCACGGCCATGTAAATTTGATTCCGGTCAATCCTATCAAAGAGAGAGATTACGTTCAGTCGGACCGAAAGGCTGTTGAAGCCTTTCGGAAGTATTTAGAAGACCATGGAATTGCTGTGACCGTCCGGAGAGAAATGGGACGAGATATTGACGGGGCCTGCGGGCAGCTCAGAAAGCGTTTTATTGATAATAGCAGAGGAGGAGCGAGGGATGGAGATATGTGCTTTGACGGACACCGGGAAAGTCCGGACCTCTAATCAGGACTACATATATGCATCATCCAGGATGGTGGGACCTCTGGCAAATCTGCTTTTGTTGGCGGATGGAATGGGCGGCGCCAATGCCGGAGACTATGCATCCAGGTTTTTTGTGGAGGAACTGGTAGCCTTTATCGGCCGACAGCCGGAAGATTCTCCGGAAGTTACGGTTTTGAGACATGGAATTACGGAAATCAATCATCGCCTCTATCAGGAATCGATAAAGGTTCCCTCTCTCCGCGGAATGGGAACGACAGCAGTGGCCGCCACTGTTTCAGAAGGCACGCTGTATGTTGCCAATGTGGGCGACAGCCGCCTCTATTTAATTCGGAAAGGCATTATTCAGGTGACCAGAGACCATTCCTACGTGGAAGAGATGGTTTCTCTGGGGCTGCTGAAAAGAGAAAGTCCAGATTATCAGAAAAAAAAGAATTATATTACCAGGGCTGTCGGGACGGATGCAAATATCGACATTGATTTTTTTGAAGTGTCTCTTCAGCCTGGAGATATGATTCTTCTCTGCTCTGATGGTCTTACCAATATGTTGGACGATGATTCTATCTATTCCATTGTCTCAGGAGAGGGAAATCTGACAGAAAAATGCCGCAGACTGATCCGCAGCGCTAACGATAACGGCGGTAACGACAATATTTCTGTGATTTTGGCGGAACCCGCAGAAAGCGAGGTGGCGCCATGCTGAAAAACGGTGAGTTTTTGGAAGAACGCTATGAGATTCTGGAGCGCATCGGCTCCGGCGGAATGTCAGATGTCTATAAAGCGAAGTGTCATAAACTGAACCGTCTGGTGGCCATCAAGGTCCTGAAGGAAGAATTCAGCGAAGATGAAGGATTTGTCAGCCGGTTTAAGATGGAGGCTCAGGCCGCTGCCGGGTTATCCCACCCAAATATCGTCAATGTATACGATGTTGTCGATGACGGAGACATGCACTATATTGTCATGGAACTGATTGAGGGCATCACTCTGAAAAACTATATTGCCAAAAAAGGGATGCTGGACAGCCGGGAAGCAATCGGAATCGCCATACAGATCGCCCAGGGAATGGCTGCAGCCCATGACAGCAGCATCATTCACAGGGATATCAAGCCTCAGAACATTATTATTTCAAAGGACGGAAAGGCAAAAGTAGCAGATTTTGGCATCGCCAGGGCTGCCAGCCGGCAGACAGAAAATTCTTATGCCATCGGATCCGTTCACTACATTGCTCCGGAACAGGCCAGCGGCGGTGTCAGCGACGAGCGGAGTGACATCTATTCTTTTGGAATTACCCTCTATGAGATGGTGACCGGAAAGGTGCCGTTTGACGGAGAGAGTACTGTTGCCGTTGCAATGGCCCATATGGAACAGGAAATTCAGCCGCCGTCCCAGATCAACAGCCAGATCTCTGCCGGTTTGGAAGCGATTATTATGAAATGTACGCAGAAAAAACCGGAAGATCGGTACGGTTCTGCAACAGAAGTAATCAATGATCTTCGTCATGTCTTGATGAAGCCAGATGCCCAATTGTCTTGGACTGAAAACAATGAGACGAAAAGGGGCCGAGGAGAATTCAGAAAAGACGGTTTTCGAGACCATCAGGAAGGCCACGGAGAGAATCTTTCTTCCTGGGGAGAGAAAAGAGGGAAATCTTCTCCGGAAGAACGGGAAAGAAACATTACGCCTGACCTGGAAAAATTGTTCTCTATTGGCGGAATTGCGGGAGCTATCCTGCTGTTGGCTGTCCTTCTATTTTTGATCGCTCAGGTAGCGGGACTTTTTAAGGTAGATTCCGGACTACCTCTTCCGACAGCTCTCGGAACAAGCAGGGCGGAGGAGACGATTATTCTACAGGAAAATCAGGTGAATATTCCGGAGTTGACGGGAATAACGGAAGATGTGGCGAGAACTCGTCTGGCAGAACTTTCCCTTCAGCCGGAAATAACGTATGAGTATTCGGATACGGTACGGGAAGGCTATGTTATGGCTCAGGATGCTGCGGGAACGGTGGTGGAGAAGGAATCAACGATTCACATTACAGTTAGCAGAGGCAGCGTAACCGAGGCAGTAGATGCTCTGGAACTGATCGGAAAGACCAGTGAGGAAGCTCAGGCACTTTTGCGCCTTAATGATATTTTGCCGATTATACAGACCGAGAACAGCGATGATGTAGAGGCAAATTATGTAATTCGTTATGAGATCAATTCGGAGGCCGGCAGTGTCGTACTTTTTGTTAGTGCGGGACCGGCAGTAATAATGACGACTGTTCCTGATATCTCTGGCCAGACAGAGGAAGATGCACTGCAGATGCTGGAAGATGCCAGCCTTTTGCCGGGAGATGTAGGGGGCGAATACAATGAAATGATTCCGGAATGGAGCGTGATCCGCCAGATCGTACCTGCCGGAAGCCAGGTTCCCATTGGCACCGAGATCGGGTATGTCGTGAGCTTTGGACAGGAACCTGCTCCGCGGGCTGAAGAAGACGGACTTCGAGATGTATATGTAGCTTCCATAAATGAAGAATTCGATTTAAGCTCTGTTATCGGACCGGGAAGCGACAGTACTCAGATACGCATTTCCATCCAGCTTACGCAGATGGTAAACGGGAGGACTGTCACGAAAACTTTGCTGCCTGCTCACAGCGTAAGCGGCGACACAAAACTTTCCATTCATTTTGATAACATTGTAGGTGAATATGGGGTAGAGGAAGGCAATGTAGAGGTAGTGAATGCTGTTACAGGAAAGGTTTTGGAAACATACCATCTTACATTTGCCCATGAAGAGTAACAGGGACAGAGTATGAGAGGAAAGATCATAAAAGGAATTGCAGGATTTTATTACGTACATGACGGAAAAGATCATGTTTACCAGTGTAGAGCGAAAGGGATTTTTAGAAATCGGAATATAAAACCTCTTGTTGGGGATGACGTAGAATTTACAGTCCTGGACGAAGAGGAGGGGAATATCGCTGAGATCCTTCCGAGAAAGAATGAACTGATCAGGCCGGCGGCTGCCAATGTAGACCAGGCAGTGGTGCTGTTTGCAGTGGCTGACCCAGATCCGAATCTGAATTTGCTGGATCGTTTTCTGGTGACAATGAAAGCTCAAAATCTTCCGGTCATCGTCTGTTTTAACAAAATCGATCTCTGCGAAGAAAACACCGTCAAAGAGTACCGGGATATTTATGAGAAGGCCGGCTATCAGGTGCGATTTCTCAGTGCCAGCCAGGGAACCGGCTATGAATCTTTCAGAGAGCTCCTGAAAGGGAAAACTACGGTTTTCGCAGGGCCTTCGGGAGTAGGAAAATCATCCTGGACGAATCTGATTCAGCCGGAAGCTGGAATGGAGACCGGAAAAATCAGCAAAAAAATTCAGAGAGGGCGTCATACAACCCGTCACTCCCAGCTTTTTTGTGTGGAAGAGGATACGTATCTGATGGATACGCCGGGATTCAGCTCTCTCTATTTGGAAAATATGGCTCCGGAAGAACTCAAGAATTATTTTCCGGAATTCGCACAATACGAAGGTCAATGCCGGTTTCTGGGCTGTGTCCATGTCGGGGAAAAGGTATGTGGAGTGAAGGAAGCCTTAGAGAACGGTGCTCTCAGCCGGAGCCGTTATGACAATTATCTTTTGCTGTATCAGGAACTGAAAGAAAAGGAACGGAGGAAATACTAATGGCATATATTTTAGCGCCTTCTATTTTGGGAGCAGATTTTGGACGATTGGGAGAAGAAGTGGAGGCCGTGGCAGAAGCCGGGGCGGAGTATATCCATCTGGATGTCATGGACGGGGCTTTTGTGCCCAGCATTTCCTTTGGAATGCCGGTTATTCAGAGCCTGCGGAGCCGTACAGACAAAGTATTTGACGTTCACATGATGGTAGAAGAGCCGGGCCGTTATGTCGGAGATATGAAAAAGGCCGGTGCTGACCTGATCTGTATCCATGCGGAGGCCTGCTGTCATCTGGACAGAACTCTCCACCAGATCAAAGAGGCCGGATGTATGGCCGGCGTTGCTCTGAATCCCGCCACACCGGTAAATGTGCTGGAATACATCCTGCCGGAAGTGGACATGGTACTGATCATGTCTGTAAATCCGGGATTTGGCGGCCAGAAGTTCATTCCCTATGCTGTGGAAAAGATCAAAAAAGTAAGGCAGATGGCAATGGAGAAGGGGCTGAACATCGACATTCAGGTCGATGGCGGAGTGACACCGGACAATGCAGATGAGCTGCTGAGGGTTGGTGCCAATATTCTGGTGGCCGGTTCCGCCGTATTTAGAGGAGACGCCAGAGCTAATGTAAAGAAATTCCTGGATATATTCAAAAATTTCAGTCAGAATGCATAGAGGTGAGAGGTATGAAAACCTGTCTGGTCATCACTGGAGGCCCGCTGGATACTGAATTTGCCGAAACTTTTTTAGAAGAGCGGCGCTTTACCAGAGTAATTGCTGTCGATGCAGGCCTAGAAACGGCAAAAAAACTGAATTTGGTTCCCGATGTTGTGGTAGGGGATTTTGATACAGTAAAGCCGGAAATTTTGGAAGAATTTCGAGCTATGGAACACATTGTCTGGGATGTCCACCGGCCGGAAAAAGATGAAACAGATACAGAGCTGGCCTTTGCCAGAGCGTGCGCTATGGGCTGCGGAGAGATTGCGGTATTAGGCGCCACAGGGGGAAGGCTGGACCATCTGATCGGCAATATCCATCTCCTTTACCCCTGTATGCAGAAAGGGATCTTTGCATATCTGCTGGATCCTCAAAATAAAGTTTATCTGCTGGATTCCGGAAAAGATTTTTTTAAGGAAACCCTTTGGGGAAAGTATGTCTCTTTTCTGCCGCTGACTCAGAAAGTCACCGGCATTACCCTTACAGGCTTTAAATATCCCCTGTTTCAGAAAGATATTGAGATTGGAACCAGCCTGTGTATCAGCAACGAGCTGACAGAACCTGAGGCACGGCTGGACTTTGAAGACGGAGTGCTGATCTGCGTAGAATCTCACGATTGAGTCCCGCCCGGTTTTTCCGGGCGGAAAAATTTGCAGAAACTGGATTGGTTAAAAATATTAAAACTGGATATTTTGAACATCCCAATATGATGATAGGATAGAGCGTGCACGAAAATCATTTAAGGGGTGACAAAGTATGAAATCAACAAAAGAAACAAACACCCGCCGTCTGGCCCTGGCCGGACTGATGGCGGCTTTGGCATATGTAGGGTACGCCTTTCTTCCGGCCTTGAGCGCCAGCGGAACAAAAATCCATTTTGGAAATGCTTTTGTGGTTCTGGCAGCTTATCTCCTTGGCGGTCTATACGGAGGACTGTCAAGGGCAGTGGGACTGTCCATCGCGGATCTCACCGGAGGCTATGCTGAATCTGCGCCCAGGACGTTTATCACAAAACTGGTAATCGGCCTTATTGCCGGATGGATTGCCCACAGAATTGCCCATATCAGCGAAGGCCATAAGGCTTCCTATGTGACGAAATGGACAGCGATCTCAGCGGCAGTGGCTTTGGGGTTTAACTGCATTTTCGAGCCGTCCCTCAAGTATGTGTGGTATACCCTGCTGACGCCGGATCCGGAAAAGGCGTCGAAAGCCATCGCCTCTTTGATGGCAGTTACCACCTACACGACGGTCATTAACGCTGTCACAAACGGAATTGCCGCAGTTCTTCTGTACTCAGCCATCCGTCCGGCCCTCATCAAATCGGGTCTCTTGCCGGAAATAGGACCGGCCAGAACAGAAAAACACTAGGAGAATACTTTCATGGCAAAAGCAACTTATGGCAGCAGACAGAAAAAAATAATGATGATTAATGACTTATCGGGATACGGCCGCTGTTCCCTGACAGTAGCGATCCCGATTCTGGCGGCGCTGAAAGTTCAGTGCTGCCCGGTACCCACGTCCATTTTCTCTAATCACACCGGATTTTCCACCTGGTTTTTCGATGATTATACGGAGAAAATACCTTCCTATCTTGCAAAATGGGAAGAACTGAATCTCTCCTTTGACGGGATTGCCGTGGGATTTTTAGGATCTGCCCGACAAATCGAGATCACCAAGGAGGCAATCCTCCGCTTTAAAGGACCGGACACGAAAGTTCTTCTGGATCCTATTATGGGGGACGACGGCAGAGCCTATGCTACCTATACCCCGGAGATGTGCAGCAGAATGGGGCAGTTGGTGGGACTGGCAGATACGATCACACCCAATGTAACGGAGAGCTGTATTTTGACAGGCCGCCCTTACCGCAGACAGGGCTGGAAAAGAAAAGAGCTGGAGGAGATGGCCAGAGAGCTTAGAAGTATGGGGCCCGAGAGGGTCGTCATCACCGGAATCCGGGAAGGCGGCTTTATCACCAATGCAGTTCTGGACGGAGATGCCATTTCGTTTGTAAAGGCAAAATCCGCAGGAGATGAACGGCCGGGAACAGGAGATGTGTTTTCTTCTATCCTGGCGGGCGATCTGGTTACAGGGGTTCCCTTTGCGGCTTCTGTAAAAAAAGCCGCCCTTTTCGTCAGAGACTGTATCCGGTGTTCCGACGAGCTGGAAATCCCCAGAGAAAACGGTGTATGTTTTGAGGAGCTTTTGGGAAAATTGATTCCATAAGCTGCGGATTGCAATTCCCGGCAAATTGTAGTATAATCCTACCCAGATTATTACCATTTCTGCCCTCCCTGATTTTATCAGGAGGAAAGGCAGACATACCAGGAGGAAAATCATGTTAGATTTAAAGTTTGTCAGGGAAAATCCGGATATTGTAAAGCAGAATATTAAAAATAAATTTCAGGATTCCAAGCTTCCGTTGGTGGATGAAGTGATTTCTCTGGATGCTGAAAACCGGGCGACCAAGGCGGAGGCCGATACCCTGCGGGCGAACCGCAACAAACTGTCCAAGCAGATCGGCGCTCTGATGGGACAGGGCAAAAAGGAAGAAGCCGAGGAAGTAAAGCGGAAAGTGGGCGAGGATGCCAAGCGCCTGGCGGAGCTGGAAGAAAAGGAAGGGGATCTGGAGGAGAAGATCAAAAAGATTATGATGGTCATCCCCAACATCATTGATCCCAGCGTTCCCATCGGAAAAGATGACAGCGAGAATGTGGAGGTTCAGAAATATGGGGAGCCGGTTGTTCCGGATTTTGAGATTCCCTACCACACAGATATCATGGAGAGCTTTGACGGGCTGGATCTGGATTCCGCCAGAAGGGTTGCAGGAAATGGCTTTTATTACCTGATGGGCGATATTGCCAGACTTCACTCGGCTGTGATTGCCTATGCCAGAGATTTTATGATCAATAGAGGATTCACCTACTGTGTGCCGCCTTTTATGATCCGAAGCAATGTGGTGACAGGCGTTATGAGCTTTGCCGAGATGGATGCCATGATGTACAAGATCGAGGGGGAAGATCTGTATCTGATCGGAACCAGCGAACATTCTATGATCGGCAAGTTTATTGATCAGATTATACCGGAGGATGAGCTGCCCAAGACCCTCACCAGCTATTCTCCCTGCTTTAGAAAAGAGAAGGGTGCCCACGGCATTGAGGAGAGAGGGGTATACCGGATCCATCAGTTCGAGAAGCAGGAGATGATCGTTGTCTGCAAGCCAGAGGACAGTAAGATGTGGTTTGATAAGCTGTGGCAGAATACGGTAGACCTGTTCCGTTCTCTGGATATCCCGGTTCGTACATTAGAGTGCTGCTCCGGAGATCTGGCTGACTTAAAAGTGAAATCTGTAGATGTGGAGGCTTGGTCTCCCAGACAGAAGAAATATTTTGAGGTGGGGAGCTGCTCCAATCTGGGAGACGCCCAGGCCCGCCGCTTAAAGATCCGCGTAAACGGGAAGGACGGCAAATATTTTGCCCACACCCTGAACAATACAGTGGTTGCACCGCCGCGTATGCTCATCGCTTTCCTGGAGAACAATCTTCAGGCAGACGGAAGCGTGCGGATACCGGAAGTTCTCCAGCCTTACATGGGTGGAATAAAAGAGATCCGCAAGAAATAATCGGAGGGCGTATGATTACATTTAACCATTTTAACTTTAATGTTCTGAACCTGGAGAAAAGTATAGCATTTTACGAAAAAGCCCTTGGACTGTCTCCGGTGAAGGAGAAGGAAGCTGGGGATGGTTCATTCAAGCTGGTGTATCTGGGAGATGGAATCACGGATTTTACCCTTGAACTGACATGGCTGAAGGACAGAAAAGAGCCCTATGATCTGGGAGAAGGGGAATTCCACCTGGCGTTCCATGTAGACGAATATGAGGAGCTTCATCAGAGGCACTCGGAGATGGGATGTATCTGCTTTGAAAATCCTGCTATGGGCATCTATTTCATAGAGGACCCGGACGGCTATTGGATTGAGATTGTGCCGTCATCCCATTAAAATGCGGAAACAGGCAACAAAGGAAGGAGTTTTATGACCCCAATTTTAATGATGATATTAGAAGACTGTCCCTATTGCCAAAGAGCACTGGGCTATATGGAAGAACTGAAGGCGGAATGTCCCGAATACCGGGACATTCCTGTACAGATTGCAGATGAAAATAAAGAAAAGAAACTTGCAGATTCCTTAGACTACTACTACGTCCCGACTTATTATGTGGACGGAATAAAGGTACACGAGGGCGCTGCAGACAAACAGCAGGTAAAAGCTGTTCTGGACAAAGCCTTGATGGGGCGCGGTTAGTACACAAGATTCATAACAATCCCCATGGGGAAGTCGCCGTATTTTTTACCAAAGAGATTGATGCCGCCGATATGTGCGGCATCTTTTTTTATCTCAATTTTCAGAGAAATATAAGGGAAATTATTATTTAAATAACAAACCGTATTACCAAAAACTGGTTCTGGATCAGGGATATTGGAAAGATAGTCTGATAACGGCTCCCTCAGACGAGGCTTACCGGGACGATATTATCAAAGCGAAAGAACTGGGATTCAATGGCTGCCGCAAACATGAGAAAGTGGAAGATCCGCGGTTCCTTTATTGGGCTGACCGACTGGGATTTTTAGTCTGGGAGGCTATGGCCAGTTTCTGGATGTATAGCTCAGAGGGCGCGGCTTCTTTTATGAAAGAGTGGTCAGATGTGATCCAGCGCGATTATAACCATCCATCCATTATTGTATGGGGAATGCTGAATGAAAGCTGGGGGGTTCCGACAATCAGGACAGACCGCAGGCAGAGGGCATTTTCAAAAGCTCTGTACCATCTGGCCCACAGCATGGACGATACGAGACTGGTTATTTCCAATGACGGATGGGAGATGACTGAAACCGATATATGCGCCTTTCATGCCTACTGCCACGGCGACAAAACCAATAAGCGGCAGCAGGAGGAGTTTGCCGACGCCCTGAAATCACTGGACGGCCTGGAGGAAATCGTAGAAAAGCCTCTTTTTGCGGAGGACGGTGTATACCAAGGGCAGCCGATACTGCTTACAGAATTTGGGGGAATCTCGATTTCCGATTCAGCCGGTGAATGGGGCTATACTTCTGTAAATAAAGAAGAATTTATAGAAGAGTTCAGGCGAATCATTGAAGCTGTAGCAGATTCGCCTGTAATATGCGGTTACTGTTATACTCAGCTTACTGACGTGGAGCAGGAAGCCAACGGTCTTCTGACGCAGGAGCATAACCATAAATTCAGTCCGGATAAGATCAGAGAAATTCAGAATATTGCGGGGCGGTAGCGCCTTATGAGCTTATCTCCGTAAGCTGACAGGAGGGAGAGGCCACCAGGGAATAGTTCGTGTGGTAAATAACGAAACCTGGAGCCGCCCCTGCCACTTTGCGGAGGTTCTTTTTTTGGATATAATCCACTTCTACTTTTTCGCTTTCTCGCGCCTTGGAATACCAGGCAGCCAGGGCACCGGCCTCTTCAAATACCCGGTCCGGAAGCTCCTTTCCTTCGGATTTAACGATTACGTGAGAGCCGGGAATTCCTTTTGCGTGAAACCACCAGTCGTTTCCGCTGGCCACTTTGAAAGTCAACTCTTCGTTCTGATAATTGTTTTTTCCCACAAAAATGTGAAAACCGTCTGAAGATAAATAGTGGAAGGGCTTGCTGGTGATTTTGGGCTTTTTCTCCCCGGCCCGGCGTTTCTTAATATAACCGTAATCCATCAGTTCTTCTTTGATCTGAGTCAAATCATTTTCAGTCAAAGCGATATCCAGAGAAGCACTGATAGACTCTAAATGGTCGATCTCCCGTCGGGTTTCCAGGGTGAGTTCACTCAACGCCTCAAAGGTTCTCTTCAATTTATTGTAACGGTCAAAATATTTTTGAGAATTTTCTTTGGCTGTAAGGTTGGGATCCAGCGGGATCCGAATCTCCTCATTGGTATAATAGTTCAGGCATTTGAGTTCCTTTTCACCGCCTGTCAGTTCGTATCCATAGGTATTGAGAAGCTCGCCGTATATCCGGTACTTTTCGCGCTTTTCTGTATCCTTTAGCTGCTTTTCCTGCAGATCATACTTCTTATAATTGCGTTCCAGTGAAGTCTGGACGATCCGGCGGAGATCGGAAGACTTCTGGCGAATCCGGGTGATCACCTCTCTGGATGCATAATAGGTCTGCAGAACCTGGCTGATGGATGCAAATTCTGTCCTCCTGTATTTGGGATCTGAAAAGCAGGTCAGCGGAAGAGAGGCAAATTCCACAGGTTTTTCCTCTTCATATATAATATTAGGGGTGAAACGGCCTTCTTTCACATCCTCCATCATCAGACACAACGTCCGGTAAAGATGAATGGTTTCTATCTCCGACAAGTCCTGTGCGCCTCTGTCCGGATCAATCGAGGCCAGAAAGCAGAGTTCATCGGCTATGACCGGGCTGATTCCGGTAAAAGAACTGTAGAGAGCTTTCTGGATATTGGAAGCAGATCGGGACAGCCGGTCTGAAAATTCTTCCTGGGTGACAGTCAGAGGATCGGCTTTCTCTACAGTTTGGGGGATAAAGTACGTTCTTCCGGGAAGCACCTCGCGTACGGAACTGACCTGGGCGGATATATGTTTGATACTGTCCAAAATCGTTCCGTCTTCTTTGCAGAAAATGATATTACTGTGTTTTCCCATGATCTCAACAATCAGCTTTTTACGGCACAGATCCCCCATTTCATCCAGATGTTCCAGAGTAATCTCAATGATCCTCTCCAGCCCTGGCTGGGAAACCGAAACAATTCTGGCGCTTCCGATATGTTTGCGGAGAAGCATACAAAAATTCGGCGCTGTCATTGGGCTTGGTTTATTCGTATCCGTCAGATAAGCCAGAGGAAGACTGGCGCTGGCTGATATTAAAAGGCGGCAGAGCCGTCCGTCTTTTTTGATCTGAAAAAGCAGCTCATCCTTCTCCGGCTGAGCGATCTTTGCGATTCGGCCTCCCTCTATTGCAGACTTGAAGTCATGGACCAGATTAGCGATAACGATTCCATCAAATGCCATGAACATTCTCCTTCCTTGTCGAAATTATAATTGCCATCTCAGTATATCACAGTTTTTGCGATATTGAAATGTTTTATTGACTTGCCCTTGGGTTTGTCTTATAATGGAAAATATCTATGGCAAGAAATGACCATGGTGAAAGAGAGGCATACAGAATGGTAAAAAGCATGACTGGTTACGGCAGATATGAGTCGGTCACGGATGAATATAAAATTTCTGTGGAGATGAAGGCCGTGAACCATCGCTATCTGGATCTGAACATTAAGATGCCTAAGAAGTTCAATTATTTTGAAGCCGGCATCCGGACGCTTCTAAAAGAGTATATCCAGAGAGGCAAGGTAGATGTCTTTATCAGTTATGAAGATTATACGGAGGGACGGATAGGGTTAAAATACAACCAGTCTCTGGCCTCAGAATATATGGAAGCCTTTTCTGCTATGGCCGAACAGTTTGGTATTCCCAATAACGTTACGGTTATGGATCTGGCTCGCTGCCCTGAGGTTCTTACAATGGAACAGGAGCCGGAGGATGAGGACGAAATATGGAAGCTTCTTTCCGGTGCTGTGAGGGAGGCGGCCGGACGTTTCGTACAGACCCGCACGGCAGAGGGCGAGAACCTGAAGAAGGATCTCCTCGGAAAACTGGATCTGATGGAGGGACTTGTCTCAGAAGTGGAAGAGCGCTCTCCCCAAATTCTGGAAGAATACAAAAATCGGCTTGAGGAAAAGGTTCGGGAACTTTTGGCAGGCGCTGCTATTGAAGAAAATCGGATTGCGGCAGAAGTGGCTATTTTTGCAGATAAGATCTGTGTAGATGAGGAGACGGTTCGACTCCGCAGCCATATCCAGAACACCAGAAAAGAGCTGGTGGAAGGCGGAGGCGTAGGCCGCAAGCTGGATTTTATTGCCCAGGAGATGAACCGGGAGGCCAATACAATCCTGTCAAAGGCCAATGATCTGGAGGTATCCCAGAAGGCGATCGCTTTAAAGACCGAGATTGAAAAGGTGCGGGAACAGATCCAAAATATAGAATAAAATGTAAGAAGGTCGCGATATGAACCAACGTGGAATTTTAGTAGTTGTCTCTGGTTTTTCCGGTTCCGGAAAAGGGACTTTGATGAAGGCTTTGTTGGAAAAGTATGATAACTATGCTCTTTCCATTTCTGCCACCACCCGGCAGCCCAGGGCCGGGGAAGAGAACGGCCGGGAGTATTTTTTTGTCACAAAAGAGCAGTTTCAGGAAATGATCAGAGAGGATCAATTGATTGAGTACGCCCAATACGTTGACAATTATTACGGAACCCCGAAGGCTTATGTCGAGAAGCAAATGGATGCGGGGAAAGATGTCATTCTGGAAATAGAGATTCAGGGAGCGCTGAAAGTAAAAGAGCAATTCCCGGAAACTCTTTTGGTGTTTATCATGCCGCCAAGTGCAGAAGAATTAAAGCGCCGCCTGGTCGGGCGCGGAACCGAAACCGAGGAGGTCATTCAGAGTCGTCTGGAGAGGGCTGTAAAGGAATCGGAAGGAATTGAGCGATATGATTATCTTCTCGTCAACGATGATGTTGAGAGATGTTCAGAGGAGATGCACCGTCTCATACAGATTCAGCATAACCGTGCCGTAAACTGCCTGGAATTTATTGGCAGGATACAGGAAGAATTAAAGAAAATCGCCAAATAAATGGTGCTTGAAAGGAGATATATCGATTATGTTACGTCCATCTTATGCAGATTTAATTGATGCAGTTAACGGTGAGGTAGAGCCTGGTGAGCAGCCAGTCGTCCAGAGCCGTTATTCGATCGTAATTGCCGCTGCCAAAAGGGCACGTCAGTTGATTGACGGCGCGGAACCGCTGATTTCCGGCGCTGCAAACCGCAAGCCGCTGTCTGTGGCTATTGACGAACTGTATCAGAGAAAAGTGAAGGTTGTCGGAGAGGAAGAAGAAATTCCTGAGGAGAACAACCAGTAAGATCAGACATAAGCCGTCTCCCTGTTTTGAGATGGCTTTTATGGTAATAAGGCAGCATAAGACAACTGCCGGACAGAGGAGTTTTTGACAATATGAAATTACTGTGTGTTTCCCTGGGATGTGATAAAAACCTGGTGGATTCGGAAAAGATGATGGGCCTCTTGAGGGCTGACGGGTGGACCTTTACCGATGATGAACAGGAGGCAGATGCGATTCTCATCAATACCTGCTGTTTTATCGGGGACGCCAAGGAGGAGAGCGTCAATACCATTCTCGAAATGGCAGATTTAAAACAGAATGGAAAGTTGAAAGCCCTTCTGGTAACCGGATGTATGGCTCAGCGGTATAAACAGGAAATTATCGACGAGATACCGGAGGTAGATGCGATTGTAGGCACCTCTTCCTATGATGAGATTCGGGATGTTCTCAGAAAAGTTCTGGAACAGGAAGGACCGGTCTCCTGTTTTAAAGAGCTGTCCTATACACCTGCCGTGAGAGAAGAGCGGGTGGTCAGCACTGGCGGCTATTACGCTTTTTTAAAAATTGCCGAAGGGTGCGATAAACGGTGTACTTACTGTATTATTCCGGATCTGAGGGGCCCTTACCGGAGTGTCCCGATGGAGGAGCTGGTAAACGAGGCGAAAGCCCTGGCTGAAAACGGCGTGAGGGAGCTGATACTGGTGGCCCAGGAAACCACTCTGTACGGTCTGGATCTCTATGGTGAGAAGCGTCTCCCTCAACTTCTGAGCCAACTGGCAAAAATACCGGGCATTTATTGGATCCGGATTCAGTATTGTTATCCGGAAGAGATCACAGATGAGCTGATCGAAGTAATAAAAACAGAGGAAAAGGTTTGCCACTATCTGGATATTCCCATTCAGCACGCCAGTGATCGGATTTTGAAGCGGATGAACCGTCGGACTACAAGGAAACAACTGGAAGAAATGATCCGTAAGCTTCGGCGAGAGATCCCTGATATTGTTCTCAGGACAACCCTGATTTCCGGATTTCCGGGAGAGACAGAGGAAGATCACCAGACCCTGATGGAATTTGTTGATGAGATGGAGTTCGACCGCCTGGGTGTCTTTGCCTATTCTGCGGAGGAAGATACGCCAGCAGCTTCTTTTCCTGACCAGATTCCTCAGGAGCTGAAAGAAGAGCGAAGAGATGAGATTATGGAGCTTCAGCAGGAGATCGCCTTTGCCCATTCGGAAGAGATGGTAGGCCGGATCCTTGATGTGATGATCGAGGGAAAAGTTGCCGATGAGCCCGCCTACGTGGGCCGGACTTATATGGACGCCCCCAATGTTGACGGACTGATTTTTGTGGACACCGGAGAAGCTCTGATGTCCGGAGATTTTGTCCGTGTCCGGGTGACACAAGCCGCTGAATACGATTTGATAGGAGAGGTGTATGATGAATCTGCCCAATAAACTGACCACCCTGAGAGTGATTATGATCCCGTTTTTTGTGGCCTGCCTGCTTTATCAGGGCGGAACCAATAGAACGATCCGCATTGCAGCGGCGGTCATTTTTATTCTTGCCAGCCTGACCGATCTGCTGGATGGAAAAATTGCAAGAAAGTACAATCTGGTGACCAATTTTGGAAAGTTTATGGATCCTCTGGCTGACAAGCTGCTGGTGTGTTCTGCTCTGATCTGTCTGGTGGAGTTAGAAGAGCTGCCAGCCTGGATGGTAATTATCATTATTAGCAGAGAGTTTATTATCAGCGGTTTCCGGCTGATCGCATCCGACAATGGCATTGTAATCGCTGCCAGTTACTGGGGAAAGTTTAAAACTACTTTTCAGATGATCGGTGTGATTCTGCTGATCCTGCAGATCCCCGGCCTGGAGATGGTCACCCAGGCATGTATCTGGATTGCCCTGATTCTCACGGTTATATCCTTAGTAGACTATATCTGGAAAAATCATAAAGTACTTACAGAAGGGAGTATTTAATTATGGTAGCAGAACTGATCTCCGTAGGAACTGAATTGCTTTTAGGTAACATTGTGAATACAAATACCCGCTATCTGGCAGAAAAATGTGCAGCTCTTGGCCTTTCCATGTATCATCAGGTAACCGTGGGAGATAACCGTGACAGGTTGGCCGACGCCGTACGGACAGCCCTTCAAAGAGCCGACGTAGTGATTCTGACAGGGGGGTTAGGCCCTACTGAGGATGATCTGACAAAAGAAGTCTGCTCAGAAGTTATGGGATTTTCCCTGGTGGAAGACCCCCACACCCGGAAGCGAATCGAAAAATATTTTGAAAATAACATATACAAAGAGATACCGGACAATAACTGGAAGCAGGCTATTGTTCCCGACGGTTCCATCGTCCTGGATAATGATAACGGCACGGCTCCCGGGCTGATCTTGGAAAAAGATGGGAAAAGAGCCATCCTTTTGCCGGGCCCTCCCGGAGAACTGTATCCTCTCTTTGAAAAGAAAGTGGTTCCTTATCTCCAGAAACTTCAGCCGGAAGTCATCCTGTCCCAGATGGTCAAAATCTGCGGGTATGGAGAAAGCCAGGTGGAGGATAAGCTGTTAGACCTGATCGACGGACAGACCAATCCTACCATTGCGACTTATGCCAAGACGGGGGAGGTCCATCTCAGAGTGACCGCCAGAGCAAAGGAGACGGAACAGGCCAAAAAGCTGTTAAAGCCAGTGGTGAAAGAGATCAAAAGCAGGTTCGCTGATGCCGTCTATACTACAAAAGAGGAGGAGAGCCTGGAGGAGGCGGTTGTCCGTCTGCTGGAAAAATACGGCCTGACAGTTGCCACCGCAGAGTCCTGCACCGGAGGTCTTCTGGCCGGCCGGATCATCAATGTCCCAGGGGTTTCTGAAGTGTTCAAAGAAGGGTTCATCACCTATTCCAACAAAGCGAAGAAAAAACGTCTGGACGTAAGTAAGAGTACATTGAAAAAATACGGAGCTGTCAGCGAGCAGACGGCCAAGGAGATGGCGGCTGGCGGTGCCTTTGCGGCTGACGCCGATGTCTGCATTTCTGTCACCGGAATCGCCGGGCCTGACGGCGGAACAGAGGAAAAGCCTGTCGGACTGGTTTATATGGCCTGCTATCTCAAAGATAAGATTGCAGTAGAGTGCTGGAATTTTAAGGGAAACCGCGAAAAAATAAGAGAGCAGGCCGTAGTGAAAGCGCTGGATCTGCTGCGCCGCTCCATCCTGCAGAGTTATCAGAAAGACAAAAATAAAGACAAAGGCTGAGGGTTAGAGCCTGAAGGGATTGGAGGATACCATGGATCGTCAGAGCATGAAAAAAAAGTTGGGAGCCGCCGCGCGGTATTCCTATAGCCGTTTGGCTCTGAATTATTATATGTATTTTGAGCAGGAAGCAGACCGTGGGGATGGCGGAAGCGCTTTTTCCCGACGGTTCCGCAAAGAATTTCAAAGACTTCTGGGAGATTTTCTCAACGGAAAAGAAGACGTGGAGGCTCTGGATACCCTGAGAAAAGGCGCTACCCGCGAGATGGAAATTGTGACAGCCTACACAGACTGTTTTCAGGTATATGAACATGTGCTGAACCGCCTTGAATACCGGTTCCTCCCGGAGAAAAAAAGCGGTATTCCGGAGGAAGACGACCAGACCATGGTCAGTGAAATCATTCATTTTTTGATCAGTTCCAAGGATTCAGCGGTGATGAACAATCGAATCCAGATGATCGTTGAACAGCTTCCCATCCGTTTTACAAAGGCTAAATTTTTTTCGTTGGTTCAGTCGGGACTGTCTGTGTATAAAGGATCCCAGAAAAGCAGTCTGGACGCGATTCTCTATATGCTGAGGACAGAGTCAATGCTCCAGCTTCCGGAAGGTATGGAAGAGCGCCGGGATCTGTGGGATATCCTGCAGCAGTTTAAAACGGCTGATTACAGAAATCTGACATCAGAGGCCTATCAGAACCTGTCTGCAGGCCTTACCCTTGCAAGCCAACGCCTCCTTGATGATTCCGGTGAGCTGGTGTTTGCCATGGATCTTATCAATGATCTGTACGTCCTTCTTCTTTCCAGAAACGACGGCATGATGGAAGGAAAAGAAGAGCAGAGTTTTGTCAGAACTCTGGACACTGTCTGGAGACGACTGGAGGCCGAAGATTTTTTCGTGGCCGATGAAGAAATTGACAGTCTTTTGATCGATCTGGAAGGAAAACAGGAGCGATACTTTGAAAAGTGGCTTCGTCTGGAGCTTCCCCACGATGGAAAGGAAAACGATGAAGAAAAAGAATTGTATGACCGCCTGAAGACGGTAGACCGCCTTCTTTCCGGCAGTCCCTTTATCGAGCTTCAGGAAGAAGAATCCGAGAATCTGATCGTAGACGAAAAGATGCTGGAGCAGGAAGAAGGAATTCTGTTCGGCCAGTTGGAAGAGCTGTGGACAGGAATGCCCAGAGCCGTGGTCCGTGGAATTATGGCCCGTATTCTTTCGAGTCTTCCCGTATTCTTTAATTCCATAGAAGAAGTGGAGGAGTACATCCAAAACAGTCTTGCAGCCTGTACGGACGCAGACGAAAAAATAGTTTCCATGGAGCTGATCCGTGAAATCATGGTGGATGAGAATGAGATTCTATAAACCGCTGTATATGGGAGAGAATGCCCAAAAGAAGCGCTTTTCTCTGATTCAGGGAATTCGCCGGGGAAAACTGCGGCCCGGAGCTTATGTGATTATTCCTGCGGTAAATGGAAATAATATCCTTGAAATTTATCCGTCGGCAGAACTTCTTCTGCCCTATTACAGGAAACAGGATTTTCTGATTTTGGGTATCGGTCTGGGATATTTTGAAGCTTTGGAAGTGGCCAGGCAGATAGTAGATGATATGTACAAGAAGACCGGAGGATTTGATTTGGCAGAGTTTTTGGAGGAACAGGCCTAATGCTTTCAGTAATACTGTTTGTTTTAAGAATAATCCTCTGGATCCTTCTCATCCTTTTGGGCCTTCTTCTGGCGATTTTGGTTGCAGTTCTGTTTGGAGCTATTCGCTACCGCGCAGACGGAACATTCCATCAGGGAAAATTCCAGGGAAAAATCAAAATATCGTGGCTGTTTCCGCTTTTTTCTTTTTCAGGAATCTGGAATGAAGCCGGACAGTTTGGTACCGCCCGGTTCCTGGGAATCCGAGTCTGGACATCCGACAAAGAGACGGACTCCCAGGAGGAGGAAAACTGGGACGAAGAGCCAATGGTTGGAATTCAGGAGATTCAGAACAAAGAGCCGGAAAATCTTCACCGGGCACCTGAGTCCAGGCCGGAAGAATCTTCGGAGAAAATACCGCAGAAAGATTTTCAGGATAAAGCATCTGATCGAAAAAAGGACCAGTCCCATTGGAAGGAGCTGTTCCAGAAAATCCGCTTTTCATTAAATCGGATTTATGATAAGCTGAAATCAGTTCGGCGCCGGTGGGACAAGGTAAAGGCCTGGATCTGCAGCGAGGAAAATCAACAATCTGTGAAGTTGGCATTGGCTCAGTCAAAAAGAGCTGTGAAACATCTGCTTCCCAGAAAAGGAGAAGGAAGCATCACGTTTGGTCTGGATGACCCCTACTTGACAGGGGTGATTCTAAAGTATGCAGCGCTGTTTTATCCCCTTTACGGTGAACGAATCCAGGTATTTCCGGTATTTGACACAAAGATCTTTGAGGCAGAGGGATGGCTGAAAGGACGTATACGGATTGGAGTCCTGATAAGCTGTATCCTGCGCCTTCTGATGGATAAAAACATTCGGGGCCAAGTTATAAATTGGATAAAACGGTAGGACAGAGGAGGATCATGTATGGCAGAAAACCATTTTTCAGAAACCATAGAGTCATTGTTCAAAGGAATGGATGAATTTGTAACGACCAAGACTGTCGTAGGGGAAGCGGTAAAAGTCGGGGATACGATCATTCTCCCTTTAATTGACGTCACCTGTGGGATGGCGGCAGGAGCCTTTAACCGGGACGCCAAGCAGAGCGGCGGCGGCGGGATGAATGCAAAGATGAGTCCCAGCGCGATTCTCATCATCCAGAACGGCGTGACAAAGCTGGTCAATATCAAAAATCAGGACGCTATGACAAAAATACTGGATATGGTTCCGGATTTTGTAAATAAGTTTATGAGCGGAAAAGGCTTTGACCAGGAGATTTCACCGGAAGCAGTAGAAACCGCCCGTAAGATGGCTGATGATATGTCCCAGACAGAATAGTTTTCTGGCTGTCTGCATAGGATAGTCATATAGATCCGAAACGGAGGATTGTATGAAACGTGTATGCGGGCTGATGCTGTTCTGTTTTGGCGCCGGCATGACGGTATTGCTGTTCATACCGGAAACCTTCGGGACTCTGGCATTTATTGTAGGCTGTCTGGTAATTGGATACAATCTTTTTAGCTGCTAGAAAATGAGGCGCAGACGCTCTGGCTGACACCGGATCGTCTTACGCCTCTCTTTATTTTTCAGATTCTTTTTCTACTTTGATTTCCCAGTGAATCAGAAACGTCAGGGCCGCCCGCAATGCGATGATTGCAGCTACAGTGGCGATTTCAGAAAATTCCCGAACCACCACTGTACGCAGGATTTCGCTGCCCAGCTTAAACTCCAGCCCCAGCGCCATCCCCTGTGCCAGATTCAGCCTTATGATCGGATTTCTCTTGACATAATCATAGATTCCGCGGAGACCGGAAATAATAATGACCAGAACCCCCATCAATTCAAAGAGAAGGATCGCACAGTCAACGGCTTGATTCAGTAAGTCTTCTAAAAAGACAAGATTCATGATTCCTCCACAAAAATACCCCGGCCGGTTGGCCGGGGAACAAAAATCTTATTAAGCTCTTTCAACTAATCCGGAACGTAAGCAGGAAGTACATACGTACATCTTCTGAGTGCCGCCGTTTACTTTTACTTTAACAGATTTTACGTTTGCTTTCCATATCTTGTTAGAACGTCTATGGGAATGGCTCACTGCGTTACCAAAGTGAGCAGCTTTCTCGCAAATTGCACATTTCGCCATGATTGCACCTCCTTAAAAGCTACTTGGATCCTGCTGCGGAGCCATAAGCAACCGCAAAAATCCACAACAACTGTATGATACCAGAAAGTAGAAAAATTTGCAAGTGAATTTTAAAAATTTATTTCTTTTTCCCTGAAAATAGTGTATACTGATTTCTATCAAGAGATTGGAGGCAAGTCTATGAAAGGACGAATCAATAACAAGCTGGGCGAAATCCAGATAAACCCTGATGTGATTGCGTTATATGCGGGCACAACGGCAGTTGAATGTTTTGGCATTGTCGGAATGGCTGCCGTCAGCATGAAGGACGGCCTGGTCAAACTTCTGAAACGAGAAAGCCTGACTCATGGAATCAATGTGGAGGTTCAGGACAACCACATCTCCATTGATTTCCATGTGATTGTTGCCTACGGTGTCAGTATTTCCGCGGTTTCTGATAACCTGATTGAAAATGTGAAATACAAAGTCGAAGAGTTCACCGGTATGACGGTAGATAAGATAAACATCTACGTTGAAGGCGTAAGAGTGATTGATTAGGAGGAAGAAACCCGTGGGTATGAATACGATTGACGCCGGGATGCTAAAAAAGGCATTTTTGGCAGGCGCAAAGAATTTAGAGGCAAAAAAAGAATGGATCAACGAACTGAACGTGTTTCCTGTACCGGACGGAGACACGGGAACCAATATGACCATGACGATCATGTCGGCGGCCAAAGAAGTAGCAGCTCTTGAGGAACCTACCATGGAGAGCCTGGCCAAAGCGATTTCTTCCGGCTCTCTCAGAGGCGCCAGGGGCAATTCCGGCGTAATTCTGTCCCAACTGTTCCGTGGATTTACAAAAGAAATCAAAAAGACAGATATGATTACCGCTCAGATACTGGCAGATGCCTTCGTCCGGGCTGTGGAGACAGCATACAAGGCTGTAATGAAACCCAAAGAAGGTACTATTCTGACAGTGGCCAAAGGCATGGCAGATAAAGCGGTAGAAATGGCTGGCCAGACAGAGGATATCATTGAGCTGGCAGACCAGGTGATCCGTCATGGCGATTATGTGCTGAGTCAGACACCGGAAATGCTTCCGGTATTAAAACAGGCCGGCGTGGTAGACTCCGGCGGCCAGGGGCTGATGGAAGTCATGAAGGGGGCCCTGGACGGTCTTTTGGGCAAAGAAATTGCTTTTGAGGCCGAAGTAGATGCCGGGGCAAAGCCCGCCGCCAAAGCCGGGACAGGAGCTGCCCTGGAAACGGCTGATATCAAATTTGGCTATTGTACGGAATTTATTATCAACAGTGAAAAAGAATTTTCAGAGGACCAGGAACACGAATTCAAACAATATCTGGAGTCCATCGGCGATTCTATCGTAGTAGTTGCCGATGAAACTGTGGTGAAGGTTCATGTTCATACCAACCATCCTGGTCTCGCTTTTGAAAAGGCACTTACCTACGGTTCCCTGTCCCGGATGAAGGTGGACAATATGCGGGAAGAGCATCAGGAGAGACTGATTCAGAATGCAGAGAAGGTAGCAAAAGAGCAGAAAGCTGCAGAAGAGGCAGAGCAAAAAAAGAAAGCTGCCAGCAAAGTTCAGGAATCGAAAAAGGCCTTTGGTTTTATTGCCGTGTCCATCGGGGAAGGATTGGGAGAGATCTTTAAAGGAATCGGAGCCGACTATCTGATCGAAGGCGGTCAGACTATGAATCCCAGCACAGAGGATATGCTGAATGCCATTGATCAGGTAAACGCTGAAACAATCTTTATTCTCCCCAACAATAAAAATATCATTTTAGCGGCAGAGCAGGCTGCCAGCCTGACAGAAGATAAAAAAATCGTAGTGGTTCCCAGCAAGACGGTTCCCCAGGGAATCACGGCCATGATTCATTTCATGCCGGATCTTTCGGCGGAAGAGAATTTAGCGACCATGACCGAGGAGATGAGCCGCGTTAAAACCGGTCAGGTCACTTATGCAGTTCGGACTACCAGCATCGACGGAATGGATATCACAGAGGGAGATATCATGGGAATCGGCGATAAGGGAATGCTGGCGGTCGGAAAATCCATTGAAAGTACGGCCCTGGCCATGTTGGAGGCTATGATAGAACCGGATTCCGAGCTGATTACCATTTATTACGGAAGCGATGTCAGCGAAGAGGATGCCAATGCCTTGTTTGAGCAGGTTCAGAAGAAATTTACCGGATGCGAGGTTGAACTCCAGAACGGCGGCCAGCCAATTTACTACTATCTGGTGTCTGTAGAGTAAGAATACAGAAACTGGCGGCGGGAGCTTTTTTCGCCGCATCAATATGAGAAAACGAGAGGGCGCCGTAACAAAGGCGCCCTTGCCATCGTATGACAGAAAAATTTTCTCTGCCGGACAACGGATTGCTGACTTGATCCGCAGAGTGACGGAAGGAGGGCAAGCGGCTGTGGCTGCTCCCATTGAAGAGTTAAAAGGCATTGGCGATAAGACGGGAAAACTGTTCCGCAAGCTGGGTGTTGATACGGTGGAGGATCTGATTTCCTACTATCCAAGAGCCTATGACGCCTACGAGGAACCAGTTCCCATCGGCGCGCTGCAGGAGGGAAAAATCGCTGCGGTGGAGGGAACGCTGACCAAGACGGCGGATCTCCTGCGGTTTGACAGGCTTCAGATGGTCTCTGTAATTTTAAAAGATCTGACCGGAACCCTTCAGTTGGCCTGGTACAATATGCCCTACATGCGGGCAAATCTGAAAGCCGGAAGCCACTACATATTCCGGGGAAAGGTGGTCAAAAAGCGGGGACGCCTGGTGATGGAGCAGCCAGAAGTTTTCCGACCTGAGGAATACGGAGAAAAAGTACACTCTCTGCAGCCCATCTACGGGCAGACCAGAGGTTTGGGCAACAAGGCAATCGTGAAAGCGGTCTGTCAGGCTATGGCTTTGCGGCCGATGGAGCGAGAGTTCCTTCCGGAAGATCTGCGAAAAAAATACCACCTTGCAGAATACAATTTTGCGATCCAGCATATTCATTTTCCGTCAGACAGCCAGGAACTTTTGTTTGCGAGAAAGCGTCTGGTCTTTGATGAATTTTTCCTGTTTATCATGGCGGTCCGAAGGCTGAAAGAAAAGAGAGATGACAGGAAAACTCTCTATCCCATGGTTGCGGTGCCGGAGGTCGGTAAAATCAAGAAGGCGCTCCCTTATGAACTGACTCAGGCGCAGGAACGGGCTTTCCAGGAGATTGTGGAGGATCTGACCGGTGGAATGGTAATGAACCGGCTGATCCAGGGCGATGTAGGGTCCGGAAAAACAATCCTGGCTGTTCTTGCCCTGCTGCTTACCGCATATAACGGTTATCAGGGAGCACTGATGGCTCCTACAGAGGTTCTGGCAAGGCAGCATTTTGAATCAATCTCTCAGTTGTTTCAAGAACAGGAAATCGATAAAACTCCCGTTCTTGTGACCGGTTCTATGACAGCCAGAGAAAAAAGGGACGCTTACGAAAAGATTGCCTCCCATGAGGCAGATATCGTCATAGGAACCCACGCTCTGATCCAGGAAAAGGTGATTTTTGACAACTTGGCCCTGGTCATTACCGACGAGCAGCATCGGTTCGGTGTGGGACAGAGGGAAGCCCTCGGGGAGAAGGGAAATACTCCTCATATCATGGTCATGAGCGCCACACCCATCCCCAGAACTCTGGCGATCATTTTGTACGGTGATCTGGATATCTCCGTGATCGACCAGGTTCCTGCCAGCCGGCTTCCCATTAAAAACTGTGTGGTTGGGCCGGATTACCGCAAAAAGGCATACGATTTTATAGCTGGACAGACGGCTCAGGGACGGCAGGCTTACGTAATCTGTCCTATGGTAGAGCCAAGCGAAATGATTGAGGCCGAAAATGTTCTGGATTATACAAAGGTTTTGAAAAAATCTCTCCCTTCTGATGTGACTGTTGAGTACCTTCACGGAAAAATGAAGCCCAAAGAAAAAAATAAGGTTATGGAACAGTTTGCACGAGGGGAAATCCAGGTGCTGGTTTCCACCACAGTAGTGGAAGTAGGGGTCAATGTTCCCAACGCTACTGTCATGATGATTGAAAATGCAGAGCGGTTCGGCTTAGCGCAGCTTCATCAGCTAAGAGGCCGGGTGGGAAGAGGGCGATTCCAGTCATACTGCATTATGATCAATTCGTCCGGAGATGAAGAAACCGGAAAGCGGCTGGATATTCTCAACCGCTCCAATGATGGGTTTTATATTGCCTCAGAAGATTTAAAGCTGAGAGGGCCGGGAGACATCTTTGGAATGCGCCAGAGCGGCGACATGGAATTCAAACTGGCAGATATTTTTACAGACGCAGAAATATTAAAACAAGTTTCAGAGGAAGTTGACAGACTGCTGGAAGAAGACCCGGGGTTGGAGCGAGAAGACCACCGGGATCTGAAAAAGCGGCTGGACGCTTACCTGACGAAAAGCTACGAAAGGTTGAATTTATAATTATGGCAAAGATACGTTACGTTATCGTTGGCTCTGGCTGGCGGTCAGAATTTTATGTGAGGATTGCCCAGGCTATGCCGGAACAGTTCGAGGCGGCCGCTATGCTGTGTCGGACTTCTGAAAAAGCCGGATATATGCATGAAAAAACAGGTGTCCATGCCACCACTTCTGAGGCGGAGTGCGCCTCTCTGAAACCAGATTTTGTTATCGTGGCTGTAAACAAAACGGATATCTTCAAAGTCGCCCGATACTGGCTCAATAAAGGCTTTCCGGTACTTTGCGAGACTCCGGCCGCTTTAAAGCTGGAAGATCTGGAAGATGCATGGCAGCTCCAGTGTTACGGGGCAAGGCTCCAGGTAGCAGAACAGTATCATCTGTTTCCTCAGTATGAGGCCGCAATAAAATCTGTCCAGGACGGCCTTATCGGAGATCCCTGTGCTGTCGATCTGTCTGTCGCTCACGATTATCACGGCGTCAGCCTGATTAGAAGAATGCTGGGGGCAGGCTTTGAAAATGCTTCCTTTATCGGGAAACGGTTTTCTTTCCCTGTGCTGGAAACAGGGGGAAGAAATGGCATCATTCTTGACGGAGAGATCGTAAATAAAGACAGAATCCGACTGGATATAGAATTTGAGAGTGGGAAAGTGGGATTTTACGACTTCTCCTCTGTCCAGTACCATTCGCTGATCCGGAGCACAGGTTACCGAATTCAGGGAACTAAAGGGGAAATCAAAGATGGCAAAATTACCTGTATGGACAATGGGAACCACATAATAAGAGATCTGACCTGGGAAAATCCCTTTGCGTCTTACGGCCTGACCGATGATGAGGCTGCCATCGCCCGACTGCTGTCCCGGATGAAGACCTATATTGAGACAGGAGAGGAAGCATATCCTTTGAGAGAAGCCCTTCAGGACGCATATTTTGCCATACTGATGGATCGGGCCCTTCTTCATCCTTATGAGCTGATTCAGTCTGAATCCCAGATGTGGAGTTAATAGATATAAGGAGGTTAAATGAATCATGAATGATACCTTAAAAACAATCTTTACCCGCAGAAGCACCAGGAAATTTCTAAGAAAACCGATCCCTGAAGAAGAACTCCAGCAGATCGTAAAAGCTGCCCTGTGCGCGCCCAGCGCCAGAGGGCTTCAGACATGGAAATTTACTGTGGTAGAAAACCGGGAAAAAATCCAGGAACTGGCAGGCGTAATCGGGGAGGTTCTTGGCCGCAGCGGGTATGATATGTATCAACCGGAAGTGCTCATCATTCCCTCGAATCAAAAAGAAAGCCCTTACGGAAAAGAAGATAATGCCTGCGCCATGGAAAATATTTTTCTGGCCGCCCATTCTCTGGGAATCGGTTCGGTGTGGATCAACCAGCTTCAGGGTATCTGCGACGATCCAAAAGTTCGTCAGATCCTTTCAAAATTAGAAATACCAGCCGACCATGTTGTCTATGGCATGGCTGCCCTGGGATACGGGGAGCTTCCTTCTGATGACAAAAAACGCACCGGAGAAGTCACCTATATTCGCTGATTAACTGGAAAATCCCATTAAAGAAGGGCGCCGTAACATCGCTTTTTCAAGTGATCTTGCGGCGCCCGTTCTCTGTGTTCGATTTTGAGAATTTTTGTTAAAATGCCTGTGAAAGCACCTTAACAATCAGCAAAGTCAGGCAATCTTTATTTGCCGGCCATCTGACGTTCCTGGGCCTCGATCATTTTCTTGACCATATACCCGCCGACAGAACCGTTCTGAGCAGATGTCAGGTTGCCGTTGTAGCCGTTGGTCAGCGGTACGCCTAATTCGTTCGCAACTTCCATCTTAAAACGGTCCATTGCTTCTCTTGCTTCAGGTACGTTTGTTTTGTTAGAAGAATTACTTGTAGACATAAAAACGCCTCCTTTGATTCGATTTGCCGCCGCATTTTATTAGCAGGCAGCGGCTTGTTTTGTGCTACATCCGTAGTATGTGCCGCAGAAAGATTAATACACTAGAAGGTTCTTGGTATTCTTCCAAAAGATAGCAATGATTTTTTTGACCATTAAAAAAATTTCTCTTGTCTATCTGAAATATTCATATTATACTGTTAGGGATAAGGAGAAAACCATGAGAGTAATTGCAGGCAGCGCCAAAAGGCTGCAGTTAAAGACGATTCCAGGCCTGGAAACCAGGCCGACTACAGACCGGATCAAAGAGACGTTATTCAATATGCTTCAGCCAGAAATTCTGGATTGCCGTTTTCTGGATCTTTTTTCTGGAAGTGGCGCCATTGGAATTGAGGCCTTGAGCCGAGGTGCGGCTGAGACTGTTTTTGTAGAACAAAATCCTGCCGCCGTTTCATGTATTAAAGAAAATTTAAAGACGACCCGCCTGGAAAAAGGGGCGGCTGTTATTCAGGGAGATGTTATCAGGGCATTGAACACCCTGATACTGGAGGGAAAGACCTTTGATCTGATTTTTATGGATCCGCCGTACCGGATGGGATGGGAGAAGAAGATTCTGGAATATATAAAGGATTCTTCTCTGGCAGATGAGACTTCTCTGATCATTGTGGAGGCTTCCCTGGATACAGATTTTAGCTGGCTGTCCGAGAATGGCTACCAGCTTGTCAAAAATAAAGAATATAAGACCAACAAACACGTATTTATCTGCAAAAATTCTGCAAAGCAGACGGAAGATTTGCCAACTGCCTGAACTGCAGAGGATAAATGCGCTTTTCGCGTACCATCAAGAATAAAAAGATCGTGAGGAAACGTATGAAAACAGCAGTATATCCCGGAAGCTTTGACCCGGTCACACTGGGTCACTATGACATTATAGAGAGAACAGCAAAAATCATGGATCGGGTGGTAATCGGAGTTTTGCAGAATAAATCGAAAACCCCGTTGTTTTCCGCCCAAGAACGTGTTAAGATGTTAGAGGAGGTCACAAAGGACCTTCCCAATGTGGAGGTGCGGTGCTTTGACGGGCTGTTAATTGATTTCGCGCGGAGCTGCGATGCAAAAGTGATTGTCCGGGGGCTGAGAGCCGTCACTGATTTTGAGTATGAGCTTCAGATGGCCCAGACCAACAGGGTTATTGCACCTGAAATTGATACATTATTTTTGAATACAAATTTAAAATATTCTTATTTAAGCTCCAGCATTGTAAAAGAAATTGCGGAATTCGGCGGGGATATCCAGGAATTCCTTCATCCTCAGATCGCCCGGAAAGTTATGGAGAAATTTGCACAGGGCAGAGATCTGGGAAAAAAATAGAAAGGGGTTTATCATCCCAAAAACAGGGTAAGGAGAGGTCATTATGGTAAGCAGAATTGAACAGTTGATAAACGAAATTGAAGAATTTATTGATAGCTGCAAATATCAGCCGCTTTCTAATACAAAGATACTGGTGAATAAGGAGGAGCTGGAAGAACTTTTGGTTGAGCTGCGCCTTAGGATTCCTGATGAGATCAAACAGTATCAGAAAATTATCAGCAACCAGGATGCCATTCTGAACGAGGCAAGGACACAGGCTGACGCTATGCTTCAGGAGGCCAATGCCCAGACAAATGAGCTGGTAAACGAACATGAGATCATGCAGAGAGCCTATGCCAATGCCAATGAGGTAATTGAGCAGGCCAATGCCCAGGCCCAAGCCATTGTGGACAATGCTGTGAACGATGCCAACAATATTCGTCAGGGAGCTATCCAGTATACGGATGATATGCTCCGGAGTCTTCAGACTATCATCAACCACTCTATGGAGGGCGCAAAGGGGCGGTTTGACGCCTTTATGTCTTCCATGCAGTCCAGCTACGATATTGTCACTTCAAATCGCAATGAGCTTGCGGGAGGAATCGCCGCTCCTGCAGATGAACCTAACACAGAAAATGGGCAAGGAACCCAGACAGAATAAAAAGGATCCCAGAGCTGAGTCCATGGAGAAGTTTCCACAGTACATAATGCCGGATAGATAATCCGGCATTTTTTGTCGTGCTGGAACCGATAACACTTTTGGTCTGAAAAATCCCGGACAGCCCGCCGAAGGCAGAAGCCATAGTGATCAGGAGAGGCCCGGCAGGGCCGGAGACCGTTAAGGCGACTGCCTGTATGCCCGTCGTAATTTCAATGCTGCTTAACAGAATCCCCCGGTATACGGGATTGGAAAATGGAATTTTCGCCCCGTAAAGAACAATGATAGAAAAAATCATAATATAAGCCCCGATTTTTACCATGGTTTCCGCACAGGAGGTGATAGCCTCATCCAGAGATACGGGATTTCCGGCTGGTGCTGAAGCCGGTTTCCCTTTGTGCTCGGAGGCTGGGCAGATTCCATATATTTTGCCGGATAAAACCGCCAGCGGGAGAATTGGCAGGTAGATGCAGAGGAGAAGTCTCCAGACAGGACATAGAAGCGGATTCCCGGGTATGGCAGAGATCTGACTGGCTGCATAGCCGACCAGGAACATAGGGCTGGGATGGTTCGTAAACGCCAGCAGGCGTCTGGCTTCCGAAAAAGAGATCCGGCCTTCCCGATAAAACTCTCCGCAGGTTTTGGCTCCCATGGGATAACCGCAGAGCAGCCCTGAGAGCAGGACATAAGAGCCATTTTCCGACAGGTGCAGGAAGCGGGAAAAGAACGGCATAAAAGGTCGGGTCAGCCAGGGAACACCGCCCGAACCTACAATAGCAGCCGAGCAGAGCATAAATGGAAAAAGGGTCGGCACAATCACCATGCCCCATAAGAGAAGACCGTTTTTAGCTCCCTCCAGCGCCAGAGAAGGATCCGTCAGCAGCAAAAAGAGAGAGAGAATGGACAGTATGCGGTAAATCAGCGAAACAGAGGATTTTTTCATAGACACCTGAATACAATGCTTTATACACTTATATGAAACGGTAAGGTGGGGATATGCTTCTCTTTGTCCTGATTCTGGCTCTGGCATTTTTCAGTGCTGCTATGTCCAATTATCTGATTGCCAATCCGGATTATACTCAACTGGATGCCTATACTTGGGAGAGTGAGGAATTCAGAAATATGGAGCTGGGGCCGCTGGTGGCGCAGCAGGAGGAGTTGGATCCCCAGATGATCGCTGCCCTTATGGTGGAGAATGACTATGACCTGACAGAGCTTTCCTCTCTGGAATTTACAAGCGGGCCGGTTATGGCCAGAAAACCGGAAGCCTACCGGAAGCTGACTACTGCCTATGAAACGGTGGTTCAAGATCTGAAATACTTCCCCATACCAGACAATCTGAACGAGGGAGGAGCTGAGATCTCCTACGAGAATTGCTGGATGGACACCAGGACGTATGGAGGCGAACGTGGACATGAAGGCTGTGATATTATGGCGAATGGTGCTGAGAGAGGGTACTTTCCTGTAATCAGCATAAGCGATGGGGTGATTGAAAAAATCGGTTGGCTGGAACAAGGCGGCTGGCGGATCGGTATTCGCTCGGAGAGCGGATTGTATCTGTATTACGCCCACCTGTACAGCTATGCAGCCGACTGGGAGGAGGGCGATCCCATAAAAGCCGGAACTCTGCTGGGCTACATGGGAGACAGCGGGTACAGTGCGATTCCCGGAACTACCGGAAATTTTGACGTCCATCTCCATCTGGGACTTTATATCAAGACAGATCACTATGACGAACTATCGGTCAATCCCTACTGGCTTTTAAAATATCTGGAGAAATACCGGCTGGAGTGGGCTTACTGATCCTGTTATAAAAAGGCCGGGATGCAGGCCATAAAAATATACAGATTAACTAATACCATTTTTCGTCAGGATATGGTATTATGAAACACAGAAGTTTTGGAAAAGAGGCATGAAACGTGAGAGAAAACGAGCTGCCCGAGGCTTATCTGGAACGGATGAGAGGGCTTTTAGGTGAAGAAGACTATATTCATTATATTGAGAGTTTTAAGGAAGAGGGATTCCGTGGATTGCGGGCAAATACCAATAAAATTTCTCCTGACGATTTGGAGCGGCTGAGCCCCTGGAATCTGGAAAAGATCCCCTGGATTCCCAATGGCTTTTATTACGGGCAGGACGCCAGACCTGCGAAAGATCCTTATTACTATGCGGGATTATATTATCTTCAGGAACCAAGCGCAATGACTCCGGCGTCTATTCTCCCTGTTACACCTGGAGATATGGTTCTGGATCTCTGTGCCGCGCCTGGCGGCAAGAGCACGGAGCTGGGAGCAAAGCTGAAAGGAAAAGGAATGCTGATTGCCAATGATATCAGCAACTCCAGGGCGAAAGCTCTCCTGAAAAATCTGGAAATGGCAGGGATCACCAATTTCTGTGTGACAAGTGACACGCCCAAAAAGCTGGCAGATGTTTTCCCCTGTTTTTTTGACAAAATCCTGGTAGATGCCCCGTGTTCCGGAGAGGGAATGTTCCGAAAAGATAAGGATATGGTGAAGGATTGGCTCCAGCACGGCCCAAGCCATTATCAGAAGCTTCAGAGGGATATTGCAGCCCAGGCAGTCAGAATGTTAAAGCCAGGCGGTTACCTGATGTATTCCACCTGCACCTTTTCTATGGAAGAGGATGAGGACATTATCAACTATATTCTGGAAGAATTCCCCAGCATGGGCCTGCTGAGTCTCCCTTTATTTGAAGGAGCTGCCGACGGCATCGGCCTGTCCGGCTGCCTCAGACTCTTCCCCCATAAGCTGAAGGGCGAAGGGCACTTTATTGCGCTTTTGTATAAACATCCGGAAAGTCCGGAAAAAAGTCTGCTGGAGCTCTATTACGGCAAGAAATCCGAGCCGGATATCCGTTCTGAAAAAAGCAGGCCAGTGCCGACAAGCAGTACCGGGATCAGCTCTGCTTTTACAGAATTCTGGTCTCACTGCAGTGGAATGGAGCTGGATCCTACCCGGCTGATGGAAAAAAACGGACTGGTCTACTATCTGCCGGAAAGTTTTATAAGAGAAAGCGGTCTCCGCTATTTGAGGACAGGCCTTCTTATGGGTGAGATTAAAAAAGAGAGATTTGAGCCTTCCCAGGCTTTGGCCATGACTCTGCGCGGGGGACAATTTGACAACGAATGTTCGTTCCGGCGGGATGACGACAGGGTAATCCGTTATCTGAAAGGGGAAACGATTTCTTTGTCTGGCGAGGAGAGAGAGACTCTTCGGGACGGATGGTGCCTGGTGCTTGTAGATGGCTATCCTCTGGGGTGGGCAAAGTGTACAGGACAATCTCTCAAAAATAAGTATTATCCAGGATGGCGGTGGCAATAATGGCTGACAAAGGAAGGAAACCCTTGCGCTTGGACCGTTTTTTGGTGGAGATGGGAAAAGGAAGCCGAAAAGAGATCCGGGAGATGGCTCAGAAAGGCCGGATTCGGGTAAACGGGGAAGTGGAGAAAAAGTCGGATCGCAAGATAGACCCCTCGGCGGATCAGGTCGAAATCGACAGAGAACCGGTGGAGTATGCAGCGACAGAATATTTTATGCTCAATAAACCCCAGGGTGTGGTTTCGGCCACAGAGGACAGCCGTTATCAGACAGTGATTGATTTGATTGATGGGGCTGTGCGGAGGGATCTGTTTCCTGTTGGAAGGCTGGATCTGGATACAGAGGGCCTTCTTCTGATTACCAATGACGGTGCTCTGGCCCACCGCCTCCTGTCGCCGAAAAAGCATGTAGACAAGGTTTATCTGGCCCATGTAAAAGGCCGTCTTCCGGAAAATGCAGTCAAAAGGATGGAAGATGGAATTGATATGGAGGATGGGTGGAAAACTCTCCCGGCAGTCTTGAAAATTATAGAGTCAGTCTCCACCCCTTCAGAAGAAGGCATCCCGGTGACGAAGGTAACTCTGACCATACAGGAAGGGAAGTTTCACCAGGTAAAAAGGATGTTCGAGGCCCTGGGCTGTCAGGTTATATACTTAAAGCGGCTGTCCATGGGACCGTTGAAACTGGATGACAAGCTTCTTCCAGGAGAGTACCGCAGATTGACTGAAGAAGAGATCGAGTGTTTAAAAAATACATGAGAGCAAAAAAATACAACGATAGAATCAGGATAGGTGTAAGATGCTAGAACAAAAGAAAGCCGTTATTTTTGACTTAGATGGAACCCTGGTGGATTCCATGTGGATGTGGAAAGAGATCGATATTGAATATCTGGCCGGTTTTGGATACGCCTGCCCGGACGATCTTCAGAGAACTATAGAGGGGATGAGTTTTTCCGAAACCGCAGTATATTTTAAAGAGCGGTTCCAGATCCCCGATTCCCTTGACGAAATCAAAGCTGCATGGACCAGAATGTCCCTGGAAAAATACAGAAACGAAGTGCCCTTAAAGCCAGGAGCCAAAGAATTCCTGGATTATTTAAAGAGCAGCCATATGAAAGCAGGGATCGCCACCAGCAACGGCAGGATACTCGTTGACACAGTCCTGGAATCCCTGAATATCCGGGATTATTTTCAGGCAGTTTCTACTGCCTGCGAGGTGGCGGCCGGCAAGCCGGCTCCTGACATTTATCTGAGAGTGGCCGGGCTGCTGGGAGTGGCTCCAAAAGACTGTGCGGTCTTTGAAGATGTCCCCGCCGGAATCATGGCCGGCAAAAACGCCGGTATGACCGTCTATGCTGTGGAGGATCCCTTTTCCAGACACTTGAGGGAGGAAAAGAAACGTCTGGCCGATTACTTTATTGAGGACTTTTTTGAACTTTTGAATGGAGTGAAGCGATGAACGGCGATTTTCTGCCCATTTGCCGGGTCGATATGGAAAAAAGAGGATGGACTCAGTGTGATTTCGTCTATGTCACAGGGGATGCCTATGTTGACCATCCCTCTTTTGGTACAGCAATCATCAGCCGTGTCCTGGAATCCAGAGGCTACAAAGTAGGCATTATTTCCCAGCCGGATTGGAAGGACGACGGGAGTATCGCCATTCTGGGGGAACCCAGGCTTGGCTTTCTGGTCTCTGGCGGTAATATGGACTCTATGGTCAACCACTATACAGTCTCCAAAAAGAGGCGGAAAAATGACGCTTATACTCCCGGAGGCGTCATGGGAAAGCGGCCGGATTACGCCGTAACTGTGTACTGCAACCTGATCCGGAGAACGTACCCGAAAATACCTGTCATCATAGGCGGGATCGAAGCCAGCCTGCGAAGACTGGCCCATTACGATTACTGGGCAGGCAAACTGAAACACTCGATTCTCATCGATTCCCAGGCAGACCTGATTTCTTATGGGATGGGAGAGAGATCAATCGTTGAGATCGCTGACGCTTTGGATTCGGGTCTGAACATCCGGGATATCACCTTTATTGACGGCACGGTCTATAAGACTTCCAGCCTGGACAGCGTCTATGATGCCATTGTCCTTCCCTCATATGACGAGATGACCGCAGACAAAAAAATCTATGCCGAAAGCTTTTATACTCAATACTGCAACACGGATCCCATATCCGGAAAGCGGCTGGTGGAACCTTACCGGGATAATCTCTACGTCGTCCAAAATCCGCCCTCAAAGCCTCTGACCATGGAAGAGATGGACCGCGTTTACAGTCTGCCCTATATGAGAGCCTGGCATCCTTCTTACGATCCTCTGGGCGGTGTCCCGGCATTCTCAGAAATCAAGTTCAGCCTGATCAGCAACCGAGGCTGCTTTGGCTCTTGCAGCTTCTGCGCCCTGACCTTCCATCAGGGGCGGATTATCCAGGCAAGGAGTCATGAATCTCTGGTAGAAGAGGCAAAGATGCTGACGGAAGAACCGGATTTTAAGGGATATATCCACGATGTAGGCGGTCCTACCGCCAATTTCCGCTATCCTGCCTGTGAAAAGCAACTGGAGCACGGAGCCTGTCGGCAGAGACAGTGTCTGTTTCCCAAGCCCTGCAAAAATCTGAGGGCTGACCACACAGACTATGTGGAACTGTTGCAAAAATTAAGAAAACTTCCCAAAGTCAAAAAAGTTTTTGTCCGTTCCGGCATCCGTTTTGATTATGTGCTGGCAGACAGCAGCAGACAGTTCTTAAAAGAATTGTGTCAGTACCACGTCAGCGGCCAGCTAAAAGTAGCGCCGGAACACGTTTCCGATCAGGTTCTAAGCCTGATGGGAAAACCGGAAAACCGGGTGTATCGGAAATTCTGTCAGGAATATAAAGAGATGAACCAACGACTGGGGCTGAAGCAGTACCTGGTTCCCTATCTGATGTCCTCCCATCCCGGGTCTACTATGAAGGCAGCCGTAGAGCTGGCTGAGTATCTGAGGGATCTGGGCTATATGCCGGAACAGGTGCAGGATTTTTATCCCACCCCTTCCACACTCTCTACCTGCATGTATTATACAGGGCTGGATCCCAGAACCATGAAGCCGGTCTATGTTCCTGCAAATCCACACGAAAAGGCGATGCAGCGGGCCTTGATCCAATACCGGCGGCCGGAAAACCGGGAACTGGTGGAGGAAGCTCTCCGGCTGGCCGGAAGAACCGATCTGATCGGCTATGGTCCCAAATGCCTGATCCGTCCGGACAAGGGAAAAAGACCTTCTCAGGAAAGACGCCAAGGGTCACAGCCGAAAAAGAAAACGATTCGGAATATCCACAAAAAGAAGGGAAGCTGATAATATGGAGAAACTGCGCCGCAAATCGATTGCCATTGTAACCGGAGCCTCCTCCGGAATGGGGCGGGAAGCCGTTCTCCAGCTTGCTGACCGTTTTGGAGTGCTGGAGGAAATCTGGGTTGTCGCAAGAAGAGAAGAACGGTTACAGCAGCTTGAAAAGGAATCACCTGTGCCGCTGCGTCTGTTTGTGGCCGACCTCTCTCAAAGGGATGAGCTGATCCCCTTTGCGGAGGCTCTCAGGAAAGAAAATCCGGCTGTCCGGTTTCTGGCCAATGCTGCCGGATTTGGAAAAGACGGTCCCTCTTCTCAGATTCCTGTGGAGGATGAGGGGGATATGGTGAGGGTAAACTGCGAGGCGCTGTGTACCGTGACCCACCTGGTCCTGCCCTATCTGGTCAAAGGCGCCCGCATACTGCAATTTGCCTCAGCGGCAGCTTTTATGCCTCAGCCGGGCTTTGCAGTTTATGCCGCCTCAAAAGCCTTTGTCCTCAGCTACAGCCGTGGGTTGGACCGGGAACTGCGTCCAAAAGGAATCTGCGTGACAGCGGTCTGTCCTGGCCCTGTAAAGACCGAATTTTTTCAGGCCATGGATCAGGGAAGAGAGCGCACAACAGCATACCCTTTTTATAAACGCCTTGCTATGGCAAAACCGGAGAAGGTCGTAAAAACTGCCCTTCGCGATTCTGTGATGGGAAAACGGGTGTCTGTCCATGGCCCTCTCATGAAAGCCTTTTGGATTTTAACTAAGATAATTCCCCATGAATGGCTCTTAGCCATGATGGACTTGCTGCGGAAAGGAGACAACGAAAGATGAGGCGAATCGCCAAAGGCTGCCGCGGTTACCGGAACTACCGCAGAAAAATTCAGCTTATTGAGATTATAATTGGAGCGGCCATGATTATCGGGCAGTTAGTGGCACGGAATTTTACAGACAATCAGGCGGCAAAAAACATATTGACAGTTCTGGCAGTCCTGATGGTTCTGCCTGTGGCCAATGTGGCTTCCCCGTTTCTGGCAGCCATCCGATACCCTGCGCCAAAGGACAGCTTCTATCAGGCCATCTCCCCTTACGAGAACCGATGCCTGATGCTGTATGAGTTGATTGTCACATCCAAAGAACAGATCATCCCTATTGATGCCGCGGCCATTCATCAAACAGGCGTCTATCTGTGCTGTACCGGTCCAAAGCTGGACAAGGCAAAGGCGGAAACGTTTTTAAAGGGAATGTTTTCTGCCCACAGCCTTGGCAGCCATATTAAGATCTTTTCGGATGAGGACTCGTTTAAGCGCCGTTTAAAGAGTTTAAAAACAGCAGAGACTGACGATACAAATCGCATAGAAATGGAAGCCGCTCTGTTAAAGCAATTATCGATGTAAAGGAGTTTATCAATATGCGTCTTCTGACGGTAGGAACCAATGAAGCGGGGCAGCGTTTGGATAAGCTGTTGGCAAAGTATCTGAATCAGGCCGGGAAAGGCTTTTTATATAAGATGCTGCGAAAAAAAAATATTACTTTGAATGGAAAGAAATGTGATGGCTCTGAACGGCTGAAGGAAGGCGATGAAATTCGCCTTTTTTTAGCCGATGAGACAATCGAAAAATTTTCCGGCAGCAGAGAACCCCTTTCCCCAACAGCTTCTAAACAGCCTGCAGGACCGCCGTTATCCATTGTATATGAAGATGATCACATTCTCCTTCTCAACAAGCCTGTGGGCATTCTGTCCCAAAAGGCAAAAGAAACAGATATTTCCATGGTAGAGATGGTAATTTCCTATCTGCTGGATTCCGGTCAGCTTAGAGAAGAGGAACTCAAAACCTTCCGTCCTTCTGTCTGCAACCGTCTGGACCGGAATACCAGCGGTCTGATTGCAGCAGGGAAGACGCTGGCAGGACTGCAGATGCTGTCCCGCGTCTTGAAAGACCGGACAATACAGAAGTACTACTTATGCATTGTTGCAGGGTGTCTGAAGGAGAGCAGGAGAGTGGAAGGCTTCCTAAAAAAAGATGAAAAGACCAACCGGGTGACTGTCTTTCAGAGTGAGGTGCCGGGAAGTTCCCCTATTGCAACCAGCTATGTTCCCCTGCAGGAGAATGGAAGATTTACTCTGCTGAAAGTAGAGCTTTTGACAGGACGAACCCACCAGATCCGCGCCCATCTGGCTTCCCTCGGACATCCCATCGCAGGGGATCATAAATATGGCAGCCCGCCGGTCAATGAACAGCTTAAAAAAGCCTACGGAATCTCTTCCCAGCTTCTCCATTCCTGGAAATTTATCATGCCCCGGACACTGGACGAGCCATTCACGTATCTTTCCGGGAAAGAATTTACCGCCAATCTGCCGGAAAAATTTGAAAAAATGGCAAAAGCGGAGCGACTCCTCTAAGCGGGGCTTACTCCGCCGCAGTCGAATGGAGGCGGGAGACGTAAAAGAAAAATTCCTTTGCCTGGTATCAGAGATGCATCGCAACCAACGGCATCGAGCTGTAAACATACAATATTTAAAAAAAGCTGCAACTTTTCTCATGCCACCCTCGTCTAACGAATGTAACCATTCAAAAACAACGAAAAGAAAGAGGGTAATACCAATGAGAAAAACAGTGCTTACCAAAATGATGAGAAATCTGACTACGGCTATATTTTGTGCAATGGCTTTCGCTGTCTCTATGCCGGCTGTCCCTGCATACGCCAGGCCAAGAACGACAGTGTCAGCTACCTCTGAAATGAAAATGCGGGACGCTGCTGGTGCTGTTCAGGAGGCGTTTGACAGCCAGGATATGAAAAAATTGTCTTCCCTGTGCTCGTATCCGCTTTCCTTTACAGATAGCAGCGGAAACGCAAAAAAGATAAAGACCAGCAAAGAGTTTATGGCATTGGGAAGTCAGACTATTTTCACACAGAGCCTGTTGGATGATATAGCTGCTGCCAATACCGCCAAGATTTCGGCTTCCTCCAAGGGTGAGCTGCAAATCGGAAACAACAATGGCGTGGTAATGAAAAAAGTAAAGGGAAAATGGAAGATTACCCGTATTTACATGGAAAAAGTTTCAGCCCCCACCCCTTCTATCAGTGGCATCACCGGAGATATGGCTTCCGCTGCAGAACAATTTCAGAAGACTTTCTACTACAGAGATTTGGAAACCCTCTCTGCTTCCTGCAGCTACCCGGTAAAAATTTATTTTTCTGACGGCAGAATCCAGGATGTACAGACTCAGAAGGAAATGATGGATCTGGGAGAGAAAAAGGTCTTTACTGATGAGATGGTGGAAGCCATTATGCAGGCAGATCTGTCCAAACTCCAGGAAAACAGCGGCTCTGTTCAGGTCGGCGGTATCTCTGGATTTTATATGAATAAAAGCAGCGGAACTTGGAAAATTGATACGATCGTGCAGTAGTTGCAAATTCAGGCGGTACAGCATTTGTGCCGCCTGAATTTATAGAGTTCAATAAAATGTTAGAAAACTGTAATGTTTGCTTCGTTGACTTTTTGTTCAGGCAAGGGTACAATATCCCTAGCAATTTCAGGAAAAAGCAGGAGGAAGTCTATGTTGAAATTCATCGGCAGACAAATGACGATTCTCTGCACTGCTGCGGCCCTCTGCCTTGCCACCGCGGTGACCGCATATGCAGGGATTAATAATACGCAGAATAACCCGGAAGTGTTTGTAGATGGCACGAAAGTTAACGGTGTTGGCGTAGCGGGAATGACACCCTCAGAGGCAAAGGAACGGATCGAATCCTTTTATCAGGGAAGCTATTCGCTGACGCTGACCGATCGGGAGGGAAATAAAGATACGATCCGTGATGTGGATATCCAGTTAAAGGTCACAGTGGGAGAAGGGTTAGATGAGATTCTTACCCGTGAAAATGAAAGCGGGCGGATATCCGGTCCGGCTATTGATAACAGCTACGACATTCCTATGGAGATCCAGTACAATGAGGAGGCGTTTCAACAGAAACTTCAGTCACTGACCTGTGTCACCCGAAGCGACATCATAAAGACACAGAATGCCCGGATCTCAGACTATTCAGAAGAAACCGGATTTACAATTTTGCCGGAAGTTCAGGGCAATGACATCAATATGGAATCTCTGGCGGCTGCAGTTAAGGATGCCTTGGCAAACCACCGCACGGAATTAAACCTGGACGAGGCTGGCTGTTACAATCAGGTTCAGGTCTATTCCACAGATGAAGGGTTGAAAAATCAGTGTGATGCGATGAATCAGAGAGCATCTATGGCGATCACCTATCTGTTCGGTGATGCAAAGGAGGTACTGGATGGGAAGACCATTGTTTCCTGGCTTACCTGGGTTCCGGAAACCGGGATTACAGTGGACCAAAATCAGGTTGCCGCATACATAAAGACTCTGGCAGACAAGTATGACACGGCCGGCAAACCTCATCTTTTCCGCACAGCAACCGGGCAGGACGTGACTGTGACCGGACCTTACGGCTGGAAAATCGACCAGGCCGCCGAAACCCAAGCATTGACGGCAGCTATCCTGAACGGGCAGAGCCTGGAGAAAGAACCTGCTTATTCTCAGACGGCAGCCAGCCGCAGCGGAAACGACTACGGAATGACCTATGTGGAGGTGGATCTGGGAAATCAGCACATGTATCTGGTAGAAAATGGCCAGTGTATTCTGGATTCTCCCTTTGTGTCCGGCAACGTATCCAAAGACTGGACAACCCCTCCGGGAATCTTTGGCTTGTACTACAAGCAGAAAGACAAGGTTTTGCGGGGAGAAGATTATGCGACCCCTGTAAAATACTGGATGCCGTTTAACGGCGGAATCGGCCTTCATGATGCCGACTGGCGCAGCAGTTTCGGCGGGGAGATCTATAAGACCAACGGTTCCCACGGCTGTATCAATCTGCCGCCGGCCAAGGCCGCTGTTCTCTACGAGCACGTATACAAAAACATGCCTATTATCTGCCACAACTGACGTTCCACGGCAGTTTCTGACAGGAAAAAAACGCCAGAACATACCCCTGATACCGCAACCTGCTTGACAGACTGCGGCATTGGGGGTATCATTTCATAAGACACCATAATCGGAGGAACATACCAATGGGAAAAATTATATTAACAGGAGACCGGCCCACAGGGCGTCTTCATGTTGGCCACTATGTTGGCTCATTAAAGAGAAGAGTGGAATTGCAGAATTCCGGAGAATATGATGAAGTTTTCATTATGATCGCCGATGCACAGGCACTTACAGACAATGCCGATAACCCGGAAAAAGTACGCCAGAATATCATTGAGGTAGCTCTGGATTATCTGGCCTGTGGATTAGACCCGAAGAAATCCACTCTGTTTATCCAGTCTCAGGTGCCGGAGCTGTGTGAGTTGTCCTTTTACTATATGAATCTGGTAACTGTCTCACGACTTCAGAGAAATCCTACCGTCAAATCAGAGATTCAGATGCGGAATTTCGAGGCCAGTATCCCGGTAGGATTCTTTACTTATCCGATCAGCCAGGCGGCAGACATCACTGCTTTTAAGGCCACTACCGTGCCGGTAGGGGAAGATCAGATGCCCATGCTGGAGCAGACCAGAGAGATCGTCCATAAGTTTAATACCGTCTACGGGGAAACCCTCACAATGCCGGAGATCCTGCTGCCGGACAATAAAGCCTGCCTGCGCCTTCCTGGAACCGACGGCAAGGCAAAGATGAGCAAGTCACTTGGAAACTGCATTTACTTATCAGACAGTGAAGCAGATGTGAAGAAAAAGATTATGTCCATGTTTACGGATCCCAACCATTTGCGAGTGGAGGATCCCGGCCAGGTGGAAGGCAACCCGGTCTTTATCTATCTGGACGCATTCTGCAGAGACGAACATTTTGCAAAATACCTTCCTGATTACCAGAACCTGGATGAGCTGAAAGCTCACTACACCAGAGGCGGCCTGGGTGATGTCAAGGTCAAGAAATTCTTAAATGCCGTTCTGCAGGAGGAGCTGGAGCCAATCCGCCAGAGGAGAAAAGAGTGGGAAAAGAAGATACCTGAAGTCTATGAAATTCTGGAGGCAGGCAGCAAGAAGGCTGAAGCCGTGGCTGCCGAAACTCTGGCAGATGTAAAGCGCTCCATGAAGATCAACTACTTTGAGGATAAAGAGCTGATTGCAGAGCAAGCTAAGCGCTTTATGGAAGGCGAACATTAATCCAAGCTAACAATCAAAAATAAATGAGTCAGTGGGAGTGCTGCACAATGAGAGAAATCTCCAGTGTTACACTCCCATTTTTTGTTTCTGCGGGAAATCTCGCAGCAACTTTTTCTTACTCTCAGCCGTCTAACAGATAGAAGGGAAAGGAGGAAGAGATGAGAGAAACAAATGTCCAGAAAACGGAACAAATTTTAATAGACAATTACGAGAAATACTACCGATTAGCTTACAGCTACACCAGAACCCAGGAAGATGCTCTGGATGTGGTCCAGGAGAGCGCCTACAAGGCAATCCGTGATTGCAATAAAGTGGAGAATCCAAACTATATTTCAACATGGATATACAGGATAGTGGTGAATACCTCCATAGATTTACTGAGAAAACGCCAAAAAAATGAGAGTATAGTGGGAAAACTGGATGAAGACGTAAGTTATGAAGACAGCTATTCGAATCCAGATCTCAAAGCGGCGCTGGAACAATTGGATGAATCAGAAAAAACGGTGATTGTACTCCGATATTTTGAGGATCTGAAACTGGATGATATTGCCCGGATTACAGACAGCAATCTTAATACTGTAAAAGCACGTCTGTACCGAGGGCTGAAAAAACTGAAAGACAAAATGGAGGGAAAGTGAGGCTCGACAAGCCAGAAAGGAGGAAATTATGAACGAAAACAGGAAGGAACAGGATCTATTAGATTCTTTGAAAAGCAGTTACCAGCAGACACCGGTACCGGAGGAAGCCAGGCTTCGTCTTCTCAAGGGAATCCAGCAGGCAAAGGAAGAGATGGGTGGGAGCGAACAGCCAAGCAGAGCGGCCGGTTCCCCCAATCGAAAGAAACGGATTATTTTTATCACAAAAAGAGCGGCGGCGACAACGGCAGCGGCACTGGCGGTCATCACAGTGCTGGCAAATTCCGGTCCCACAGTCGCAATGGCTATGGGGAAAATTCCCGTTATCGGAGCCATCGCAGATGTTGTGACATTCCGGACTTACGAGTCAAAAGAGGGGAAATTTGAAGCAAACCTGGAAATCCCGGAAATCAGTCTTCCGGCCGAAAACTCAGACGGAAGCACAGAGAGCACAATCTCTGCCAATCAGGATATCGAAGACTATGCAAACAAGCTGATCGCGCAGTATGAGGAAACGCTGAAAGCAAACGGCGGAGAAGGTAATTATTCCCTGACTTCTACCTGGGATGTCGTATTTGAAAACGACCGCTATGTCAGCATCCGCATCAGAACCACCCAGGTGATGGCCAGCGGAGCGGAATCCGTCAAAATCTTTAATGTAGACAAATCAACCGGAGAGACTGTATCCCTGAAGACTCTGTTAAAGGATGACAGTCAGCTTCTGGAAGACGTCAGCAACAATATCAAAGACCAGATGCGAGCGCAGATGGCTGCAGATGAATCCATTTCCTATTTTCTGGACTCCGAGAACCCGGAATGGGATTTTAAGGGGCTTACCGGCGAGGAGAGCTATTACTTCGATCAGAGTGGTCAGTTAGTCATCACCTTTGACGAATACGAGGTGGCTCCAGGATACATGGGCGCGGTGGAATTTACGATCCCGAAGGACATCACCGGGGATCTGACAGAGTAGCCAGACGGCCGCTGCAGTACAGTTCCGTCTCCCGCAGAAGCATGGCAATCAGTTGGGCGGTGTCCTCTCTGAGAAAGCGGGTTCTCTCAAAGGGAAGACGGTAATAGCCCTGCTCCCTGGCGATGGCAATGCTCTCCGGGTAGGCCATGTCAAAGAAAAAACCAAGAAAGCTGACCCAGAAATCCAGGCCGGTCTTTCGCTCCTCCCGGCGAACACAGCGGTGGGAAAAGATCGCCTGGGCCACAGCCGGGGAGACTGTCCATGCGGCGGCCTCCTCCTCTGAGCAGCCGGTGACATCTTTCAGATCATCGGTGGCAAAGACGCGGAAAATATCGCATTTGTCAGCGTCCCGTATCAGCCTGCAGAGAGTCAGGGCCTCGCCGGACAGCCCCGGCTGGATCTCATATTGATTATGATTGCGGATCGCCGTCAGGATAAGGCTCTGATCTTGTTTGGGAAGCCCGGACAGAAATCCTTCCTCCTGTAGGACCTGGCACCCCAGGGCAGCGTGGTCAATACTGGCTCCGTCGGAAAAGGTTCCATAGCGGCGGAGCTGTTCAAAGCGCCCAATATCGTGAAACAGCGCACAGAGCCAGGCAAGATCGGCCAAATGGCCCTGGATTCTGCGGCAGCGGCATAGTTCCTCCATCACTTCAGCCACATGGTATGTGTGGATAATTTTCAGATGGACCTTGCTGTCGCTGGTATTGTAGCGTTCTGTATATGTTTGAAATGCAGTAAGATAATCAGACTTCATAGTTCGACCTCCGGCAGATTTTAGTGCCCGGATTTCTGCGGTGAACGCAGAAACCGGTATGCACAGGTACTATACCATGATTGCATAAAAAAGAAAAGTCATTTATAATACAAGGCATCGGCCCGGTTTCAGCCGGTGTCAGAACATCAGGAGGACAACCGATATGGACTGCAGAACTCTGATTACCTTTTTAAATAAAGTAGAAGCGATGAAATGCAACACCCGTCATTCCTGGACATCCAGCGGGCGTCAGGAAAGTGTGGCGGAACACAGTTGGCGGCTGGCTCTGATGGCCTATCTGGTCAAAGATGAATTTCCGGAGGCGGATTCTAACAAAATCATTCTCATGTGTCTCTGCCACGATCTGGGGGAAGCGGTCACTGGGGATATCCCTGCCTTCTCCAAGACAGAGGATCACCGAAGCACAGAAAAAGAGGCGGTAGCCCGTCTGCTGGGCAGTCTGCCCCAGCCCTACCTTGGCGAACTGACAGCCCTGTTTGATGAGATGGAGGAGCAGAAGACCCTGGAGGCCCGCATCTACAAAGCTCTGGACGCCATGGAATGCCTGGTTCAGCACAACGAGGCAGATATCTCCACCTGGCTTCCCTTAGAGTATCAGCTCAATCTGACATACGGAAATGAGAGAGCAGAGTTCTCCCCGTACCTGAGGGAACTGCGCCAGATGATCCGCCAGGACTCCCTGGACAAAGAGAAGAGAGAAAAACAGTGACGCAAACTGCCGGAAGGACGGAATATGAGATTGACAGTCCCTCCGGCATTTGTTATAATTATACTGTAATACATAAGTATAACAGTATATAAGAAGCAGGGATGAAAATGGCATTTCAGGATAATATCCCAATCTATGTTCAGATTGCAGATGATATTAAAAATCAGATTGTGCGCGGCAGCCTGCCGGAAGAAGAAAAACTGGGTTCCATACGGGAATATTCCGCTCGCTATCAGGTGACGGCCCTGACAGTCCAGAGGGGGATCCAGCTTCTGGAGCATCAGGGGATCATCACCACCAGAAAGGGCGTCGGCAGTTTCGTCGTCCCAGGCGCCAGGGAGCGCCTGCGGCGGGAGATGGTTGCCGGAGAAATCAGGAGCTTTCTTCAAAAAATGACCGGGATGGGCTTTCATGACAGAGAAATTCTGGAGATGGTAAAGGAGGAGATGGAAGATGACAGCCGGACATGAGGGAATTCTCATACAGATTCAAAATCTCTCGAAAGGGTTTGAGGGCCGCCCGGTGCTGAGGCACCTCACGGCCTCCTTTCCCTCCGGGCGGATCATCGGACTTCTGGGTACAAACGGCATCGGCAAGACCACCCTGCTCTCCATGATCGGCGGTCTGATGGAGCCGGATGAGGGCCAGGTGACTGTGGCGGGAAAATCGGCGTGGCTTCCGGAACCGGAAAATTTCTATCCGTTTTTCCGCGTCAGAGACGCCATCCAGTATTACCGGGATTTTTTTGACGATTTTGACACCTGCCGGGCGGATCAGCTCTGCCGCGAATACGGACTGGAGGCCTCCCGGAAGATTGCCCGCATGTCCAGAGGAGAAAAGGAGAGGCTCTGCCTTTTCCTCACTCTCTGCCGGGATGTCCCTCTGTACCTGATGGATGAACCGGCCGCCGGCTTTGACCCCAAGCTGAAACGGGATATCGTAAAAATACTGCTGGAAAATCTGCGGGAAGGCTCCACCGTGCTTGTGGCCACACATCTGCTGAGAGATCTGGGGGAGCTTCTGGACACCGTGGCCATTCTGACAGAGAACGGGATCGTTTTGGAGGACGCAGACGCCATACGGGAAACAGGAAAATCGATTGAAGAGTACTATCTGGAGGTGGTTCAATGAGAGAAAGCAAAGCTATCGCAAAATGGGAGCTGCGGAAACGGCTGTATGACAACCGGATCATCTGGCCGCTGATTGGAGCCATTTTGGTATTCCATGGCCTTTTGCCGGTGCCGTAGGGCTGGGGAAGTTCCGGCGGAATGTTTCTGTCCGGCTTTTCCGGTCTGCTCACAGGTCCCAGCCTGCTCCTGGTTCTGCTCTGCCTGTACCAGATTGTTTTATATCCCTCCCTCTCCCTGTTAGGGGATATGGGAAAACCCTGGCATGTGCTGGAGCAGATGGCCTGCCGGTCTGCCGCCAGAACAGTGGTAATCAGACTTTTGGTGACCTTTCTCTTCAGCGCCGCTGCAGTTGCCGCAATCTATCTGGATTCCTGGTTTCTGCGCCGCTTCTGGATCGCGACGACCACATATCTGACGATCACGGCAGATGTCCCGGACATGCTGCAGATGCTCTGGTCCGGCGCCGTCGCCTATCCCGTCACCGCGCTGGCCGCCTGGCAGACAGCCTGCCTGTGGTTCTCAAGGAAATGGCCGCGGCGGGCTGCCGGAGTCGCCTTATTTCTGCTGGCCCTGTATCTTCACAATCTGGCATGGCACATCGGGGCCGGAGTCCCCGGCTTTGCCGCAGACGGGGTTCTGACGGCACTTTTCTTTGTAGCCGCCGTCAAACTGTGATATAATGGCTGTGAAGAAATTTTGATCTGCACGGCATGAAGGACTGGCCTGAGCTGCTGGCTTTTGGGAGCCTGTCTCCCTGGGGGAGTGATAGTTTGAAATTGGATATCATTGGCTCGGTTGCCAGCGGTAAAACTACGTTGGCGAAAGAGATATCAGAGAGATACGAGATACCGTATTATGAAAAAGATAAATAGCTGAAGACAGCTGGATCGTGGAAGGCTCCCCCAGAAACTGCCTGCAGGAAAGTTTTCCCCTCTGCGATTATATTATTTTCCTTGATGCAGGCACCAGAACCAGACTGTTTCGCGTATTTCGGCGATGGATCAGGCAAAAGCTGGGCAAAGAAAAGTTTAATTCCAAGCCAATTTTGAACTTTCTTTATCTCAATATCAAATGGGTCTTCGAATTTAATCATCAGCGTCAGGAAATTCTCAGCACTCTGTCCATATACGGAAATAAATTCAAAGTCTTCCGCCATTCAGAAGATGTGCTTAATTTTATTGAGAAATTAGAATTTTGAGGGAGATACGATTGCACGCTCAACTATTTTCCGCTATAATAATCCCTGTGATTGCGATTAAGGTTACAGCCTGGACGGAGAACCCTCCAGGCTGGAGCCAGTTATAAAGAGGGAAACATCGAGATGGGAACATGGAACAGCAGGGGCCTTCGGGGTTCCACACTAGAAGAATTGATCAATCGAACCAATGACAGCTATCGGGAAAAGAAACTGGCCCTGATCCAAAAAGTGCCGACGCCCATCACTCCTATCACAATCGATAAAGAGAGCCGCCACATCACGCTGGCGTACTTTGAGCAGAAGAGTACCGTGGACTACATAGGGGCGGTCCAGGGGATTCCCGTCTGCTTTGACGCGAAGGAGTGCGCGGCGTCCACCTTTCCGCTGCAGAACCTCCATCCCCACCAGATTGCTTTTATGAAAGAGTTTGAAGAGCAGGGCGGGGTTTCTTTTATTATCCTTTCCTTTACCCAGAAAAATGAGATCTACTATCTGCCCTATGCAGAAGTCAGACGTTTCTGGGAACGGATGGAGAATGGAGGGCGGAAAAGTTTTACCTACGAGGAGGTGGACAAATCGTGGCGGATCCGATCTCACAGAGAGCAGTTCGTCCACTATCTGGAACAGCTCCAGATGGATCTGGAAAGAAGAGATTGACAGATGGAAGGCTGTCTTTTATAATGAATTCTATCATGCTACCATGATATCACGTTACTGTGATAAAGTAAGGGGAAAGGCGGATTTATGGAAAATCGACTTTTACATACCCCGGAGGGAGTCCGGGATATCTACAATGGGGAATGCCAGCGAAAGCTGGCGGTGGAGAATAAAATTCTCGGCACATTCTACCAATACGGGTATGAGCACATCGAGACCCCCAGCTTTGAGTACTTTGATATTTTCAATAAAGACCGGGGCAGTGTGGGGGACAAGGAAATGTTCAAATTCTTTGACCGGGACAATAATACCCTGGTTTTAAAGCCGGACATGACGCCCGCTGTGGCGCGCTGTGTGGCAAAATACTACATGGACGATCCCATGCCTCTCCGCCTGTGCTACCTGGAGAGAACTTATAAAAACAACACCAGCTATCAGGGACGGCTGAAGGAGACCACACAGACAGGAGCTGAGCTGATCGGAGATGACTCGGAGCAGGCCGATGCGGAGCTTCTGGCCATGGTCATTGAATCCTTACAGCAAACCGGGCTGAAAGAATTTCAGGTGGAGATCGGCCATGCAGATTTCTTCCGCGGTCTGACGGAGGAGGCCGGCATGGATGGCCAGACCAGAGAGGACCTGCGGGAACTGATCGAAAATAAAAACTATTTCGGCGTGGAGGAGCTTCTGGATTCCCAGGAGATTTCCGAAGAATCTCGCCGGAGCTTTCTGACCCTCATGGAGCTGTTCGGTTCGGCTGACCAGCTCTCCCACGCCAGGGAGCTGACGAAAAGCCCCAGAGCGCTGGCGGCCATTGCCAGGCTGGAGAGGATTCAGCACTTGATGGAGGCCTACGGGCTGGCGGATTACATCTCCTACGATCTGGGAATGGTCAGCCGCTATCAGTATTATACAGGTATCATTTTTAAGGCTTACACCTACGGGACCGGAGACTATATCGTCACCGGCGGCCGCTATGACCGTCTGCTGGAGCAGTTTGGAAAGAACAGCCCGGCTGTAGGGTTTGCCATCGAGGTAAACCAGGTGATGCTGGCCCTGTCCCGGCAGCAGATTCAGGTTCCGGTCAAGCAGGCAAATGTGCTGATCCTCTTTGAGCCCACTGCGGAGAAACAGGCGATCCGTCTGGGGCAGCATTTCAGAAGTCTTGGACTGTACGCTGTGAGTTCTGTGTTCCATGAAGGCAGGGAGATCGAGGACTACCGGAAGATGGCGTCAGACAGAAATATGCGAACCATCCTCTACCTGAAAGGGGAGGGGACCATTGTGACCGCCATGGATCTGGTAAATGGCAGCCAGGACGCCATTCCGTTTTCCGAATATGTGGAGTAGACGGCCAAGAGGAAATGAATCTATGAAAGAGGACTGATATGAGATATTTAACAGTAGCGCTGGCCAAGGGAAGGCTGGCGCAGAAAGCGATGGATCTGTTTGAACAGATCGGCATCACCTGCGAGGAGATGAAGGATAAAAATTCCCGGAAACTGATTTTTGTCAATGAGGAGCTGGGAATCCGCTTCTTCCTGGCGAAGGCTACGGACGTCCCCACCTATGTGGAGTACGGCGCCGCCGACATCGGGATTGCCGGGAAGGACACAATCATGGAAGAAGGCCGGAAATTATACGAGGTGGTAGACCTGGGAATCGGGAAATGCCGGATGTGCGTCTGCGGGCCTGAGTCGGCCAGAGAGAAGCTGAAACACCATGAACTGATCCGGGTGGCTACCAAGTACCCCAATATCGCGAAAGATTACTTTTACAATAAAAAGCATCAGACCGTGGAGATCATCAAGCTGGGGGGATCCATCGAGCTGGCTCCCCTGGTAGGGCTCTCTGAGGTCATCGTCGATATTGTGGAAACCGGATCCACTCTGAGAGAGAACGGCCTTACAGTTCTGGAAGAGATCTGCGGCCTTTCTGCCAGAATGGTGGTCAATCAGGTCAGTATGAAGAGAGAGCAGGAGAGGATCGCAGGTCTGATCCGGGATTTCAAACAGATATTGCGGGAGGATGAAAAATCATGAGAATCGTAAAACTGGACAGCCAGGCAAAGCAGAATATCCTGTCCGACCTGCTGAAGCGCGACCCAAATCAGTACGGGGAGTACGCCGGCACGGTGCAGGAGATCGTGGAGGATGTGAAGAAGCGCGGAGATGAGGCGCTCTTTGAATACACCAGGAAATTTGACCATGCAGAGATCACGCCGGAGAATATCCGGGTGACAGAAGAGGAGATCCGGGAGGCCATGGAATCCGTGGACGAAAAACTGCTGAAGGTCATGAAAAAATCTATGGCAAATATCCGGGATCACCATGAGCGGCAGAAGCGCCAGAGCTGGTTTGAGAGCAGGCCGGACGGCACGATCCTGGGCCAGAAGATCACCGCCCTGGAGAGCGCCGGCGTCTATGTCCCCGGCGGGAAGGCCGCTTACCCGTCCTCTGTTCTCATGAATATTATACCGGCGAAAGTGGCAGGCGTTGGCCGCATCGCCATGGTAACGCCTCCGGGGAAAGACGGAAAGGTCAATCCGGTCACCCTGACAGCCGCCCATCTGGCAGGCGCCACGGAAGTCTACAAAGTGGGAGGAGCCCAGGCCATCGCCGCTCTGGCTTTCGGTACGGAGTCGATTCCCCGTGTCAATAAGATCGTGGGGCCTGGAAACATCTTTGTCGCCCTAGCAAAGAAGGCCGTGTACGGCCATGTCAGCATCGACAGCATTGCCGGACCCAGTGAAATCCTGGTGATCGCAGACGACAGCGCCAATCCCCGCTATGTAGCGGCAGACCTGCTCTCCCAGGCAGAGCACGACGAGCTGGCCAGCGCGATTCTGGTGACTACCAGCCAGGAATTGGCGAAGAAGGTCTCAGAGGAAGTGGATTCTTTCCTTCAGACTCTGTCCAGACGGGATATTCTGGAAAAGTCTCTGGATCATTACGGATATATCCTGGTAGTCGATACTCTGGAAGAGGCCGTCGCCACAGCCAATGAGATCGCCTCCGAGCACCTGGAGATTGTCACCCGCAATCCCTTTGAGGTGATGACAAAAATCCAGAATGCCGGAGCCATCTTTATCGGCGAATACAGTTCAGAACCCCTGGGAGATTACTTCGCCGGTCCCAACCACGTGCTTCCCACCAACGGGACGGCAAAATTTTTCTCCCCCCTGGGCGTAGATGATTTTATCAAGAAATCCAGCATTATCTATTATTCCAAAGATGCTCTGCAGGAGATCCACGAGGATATTATCGCCTTTGCCGAAGCGGAGCACCTGACAGCCCACGCAAATTCGATTCGGGTCCGTTTTGAGGACAGCGGCAGGAAAGGAGAAGAATAATGGCAAGAACGGCAGAGATCACCCGCAATACCAGGGAAACGCAGATCCGCATGTCTTTAAATCTGGACGGATCCGGCGAGAGCAGGATCCGCACAGGGATCGGATTTTTCGACCATATGCTGGCCAGTTTCGCCCGCCACGGCTTTTTTGATCTGGAGCTGGAGGTAAAAGGTGACCTGGAAGTCGATACCCACCACACCATTGAAGATGTGGGGATCGTTCTGGGCACAGCGATCCGGGAGGCGGCCGGAGATAAGAAGGGGATTGTTCGCTACGGCTCAAAGATCCTCCCCATGGACGAGGCTCTCATTCTTTGCTCCCTGGATCTGTGCGGCCGTCCCTATCTGGGCTACGACCTGAAGCTGGACCGGGAATTTGTGGGAACTCTGGAGACCGAGATGATCCGGGAATTTTTCTACGCCGTATCGTACAGCGCGGCCATGAACCTCCATATCCGGCAGCTTGCCGGCTTCAACAGCCATCATATTATCGAGGGGGCTTTTAAGGCCTTCGCCAAAGCTCTGGACGAGGCTCTGGCTACAGATGCCAGAATCCAGGACGTACTCTCTACGAAAGGAAGTCTGTGATGCAGTTATATCCCGCTATTGATATGAAAAACGGGCAGTGCGTGCGCTTAAAGCAGGGACTGTTCGACAATGTAACCGTCTACTCCGACACCCCGGCAGACATGGCAAAGCTCTGGGCAGAGAAGGGGGCATCTTTTCTCCACCTTGTAGACCTTGACGGAGCTCTGGCCGGGCATCCGGTGAATATTCAGGCAGTGAAAAAGATCCTGGAGACTGTCTCCATCCCTTTGGAGCTGGGGGGCGGCATCCGGACGGCTGAGTCCGTAAAAGAAATCCTGGATATCGGCGTTTCCCGCGTCATCATCGGGACGAAGGCCGTGGAGCGCCCGGAGTTTATGCGGGAATTGATCGAAACCTTTGGCCCGGAACGGATTGTCCTGGGAGTGGATGCCAAAGACGGTCTGGTTGCAGTGGAAGGCTGGGAGAAGGTCAGCTCCCTCCCGGCAAAGGATCTCTGCCTGATGATGAAGGATTTCGGTGTTCGCCATGTGGTCTACACCGATATTTCCAGGGACGGCATGCTGACTGGCCCCAATGTGGAGGCCACGCGGATGCTGACCGCGGAGACCGGCCTGGATGTGATCGCCTCCGGAGGAGTCTCCTCGATGGAAGACCTGGAGGCCCTGAATCAGGCGGGTATCTGCGGGGCGATTATTGGGAAAGCTCTCTATGAGGGCAGAATCAATCTGGAGGAAGCAGTCGGCCGCTTTGAGGCCTAAATGAGGGAGGAAATTATGGAAACGGTTAAAAAGCTGATTCCCAGTTTCGGATGCCGGGAAGGGCAGGCGATTATCCGGGACTATGGGCAGGAATACTACAGCAACGATATTTTGACGCTGGCAAAATACTACAGCGACAACGGAGCCGATGAGCTGTTTATCCACGATCTGTCTCAGACTGACGAAGATCACGAGAGAACCATCGGCATCATCAAAGAGGTGGCCAGAGAAATCGATCCCCCCATCATCACCGGAGGCCGTGTGAAGCGGCTGGAGGATGTGAAAAAGTATCTGTATGCCGGTGCCAAGGCCGTATTTTTGGACGCCTCTGTCCCGGAGAATGTGGATCTCATCAAAGAGGCTGCCGACCGGTTCGGCAGCGAAAAAATATACGCCTATCTGCCTGACGTCTCTTACCTGGATCGGGCTGCGGAGTACGCTCAGCTAGGGGCATCCAAAATGATATTGGATGAGAACCACATGGAAGACCGCGATCTCTATCGCCTGTCTCAGATGCCCTACGAATTTCTGGCGGCCTGCGACGACGATGTGCCGGGAACCATCACCTCCTACCTGAAGGTCCCCTCTGTAAGCGGCGTCATCCTCACAGTGCCCGGTGAGAAAGAGGGCAACTGTATGAATATGAAGCAGGAGCTGAAGGCCAGAGGAATCCCGGTCTCCACCTTCGAGAGCGCTGTCCCCTGGAAAGAATTTAAGCTCAACTCCGACGGCCTGATTCCGGTGGTGGTGCAGGACTATAAGACCATGGAAGTCCTGATGGTGGCCTATATGAACGAAGAAGCCTACCGGAAGACCCTTCAGACGGGGCGTATGACCTACTACAGCAGAAGCAGATGCAAGCTGTGGGTCAAGGGCGAGACATCCGGCCATTTTCAGTACGTCAAGTCCCTCCATCTGGACTGCGATAATGATACCATCCTTGCAAAGGTGGCTCAGGTGGGAGCCGCCTGCCACACCGGTGCAAAGTCCTGTTTCTTCCAGACCCTGGCGGAAAAAGAGTACCGCTCCCTCAACCCTCTGAAGGTTTTTGAGGACGTGTACGGCGTGATTCAGGACAGAAAGATCCATCCAAAAGAGGGGTCCTACACCAACTATCTCTTTGACAAGGGAATCGATAAGATCCTGAAGAAATTGGGAGAGGAGTGCACAGAGATCGTGATCGCAGCTAAAAATCCCAACCCGGAAGAGGTCAAATATGAGATGGCTGATTTCCTGTACCACATGATGGTGTTGATGGCGCAGCGGGGGATCTCCTGGGAGGAGATCACGGAAGAGCTGGCAAACAGATAGTTGACATAAAAATATTATGTAAATATATTTTCGATAGAAAGGAATAAACTTTACCATGTCTTCTGTTATTGATAAATTTTTAAGGTATGTATCCTATGACACCCAGTCAAAAGATGAACAGGAGCCGATTCCCAGCACGGAAAAGCAGCGGGTTCTGGCCCAGCTCCTGGCTGGGGAATTAAAGGCCATGGGAGCGGAGGAGGTTCGGGTAAGCTCCTCCTCCTACGTCTACGCAGTAATTCCTGCCACCTCCCCAAAAGAGGTTCCTGTCCTGGGATTTATCTCTCACATGGATACCTCCCCGGACGCTCCCGGCACAAACGTCGCGCCGCGGATTGTAGAGAATTACGACGGAGAAACCATCTGTTTAAATCAGGAGAAGGATATCTCCCTGACGCCGAAAGAATTTCCGTGCCTGCTGCGCTATGTAGGCCAGGATCTGATCGTCACGGACGGAACGACTCTCCTGGGCGCAGATGACAAGGCCGGCGTCGCCGAGATCATGGCCATGGCGGAGTATCTCCTTGCCCACCCGGAAATTCCTCACGGAAAAGTCTGCATTGGCTTTACGCCTGATGAGGAAGTAGGCCGTGGGGCTGATGATTTTGACGTACAGGGCTTTGGCGCCGATGTAGCCTACACGGTAGACGGCGGCGCGCTGGGCGAAATTGAATATGAAAACTTTAACGCTGCAGCCGGCAGAGTGACGGTTCACGGCCGGGGAGTCCATCCCGGATCCGCAAAGAACGCTATGAAAAACGCCATCCTGATGGCAATGGAATTTCACCGGATGCTTCCGGTAGAACAGAATCCCATGTACACAGAAGGCTACGAGGGTTTCTTCCATCTGGGCGAGATCCAGGGCGACATGGTGGAGACCCGCATGGATTACATCATCCGGGATCACGACAGGGAGAAGTTTGAGGCCAAAAAGAAGATCTTCCTCCAGGCAGCCGATTTCCTCAACGAGAAGTATGGAGAGGGGACGATTGAGGCAGCAGTAAAGGACTCTTACTACAACATGAAGGAAAAAATCGAGCCTCACATGTACCTGATCGACATCGCCAAAAAGGCCATGGAGGAGACGGGAGTTGCCCCCACTGTGGTTCCCATCCGCGGAGGCACTGACGGCGCACGCCTGTCCTATATGGGTCTGCCCTGTCCGAACCTCTGCGCCGGAGGCGAGAATTTCCATGGCGTCCATGAATTTGCCAGCGTCCAGTCTCTGGAAAAAATCGTTGAGATTTTGATCCAGATCGTAAAGGATTTTGAGGCAGCAGGTTTCTGTAATTGATTTTTCTCATAATCTTTTTCTGTACTCAGTAGCAGAAATGCCGTAATACTGCTTAAAAGCATACGAAAAATGCTGACTGGAAGAGTAATTCAACCGGTCAGCAATTTCTGCTATGCTCATTTCCGGGACTTCAAGATATATCTTGGCTGCCGACATGCGAGCCTCTGTCTTTTTCTGAAGAAATGTCTTCCCATAATAATCCTTTAAAAAGCGTTCGGTCTGGCGTGGACTTAGCGCCAGTCTGGCCGCAAGAGATTCCCTTACCGCTGTGGAAAGAGGGGGAGCTGGAAAACAAGCCGCCTCATCAGCAGAAAGATCTCTACTAGGGAGGACAGGATGGCCTGGCGGAACCTTTTGTCACACTGACAGACTATGAGGCCCTTGTCCATGTCCCCCTGATTTTCTCCTGCCCGTCCAGAATCGCAAAAGGCCTCCGGTCCGATGCGCTGGTAGAATTGGTTGACATCGCTCCCACCCTGATGGAACTGGCCGGACTGGAAGTCCCGTATTTTATGCAGGGCAAGAGTCTGGCGCCTATTCTCACTGGAAAAGCGGATCCCCATTTCCATAAGGAGTCCATATATTCCGAATTTTATCACTGCATGGAGGGCTCCCACGACGACTACTTTGGAACCATGTACTTTGACGGCAGGTACAAGCTGGTCAATTTCCACGGAAAGGACTGCGGGGAGCTCTATGACCTGAAGGAGGATCCGGAGGAATTCGTCAATCTGTGGGATCATCCGGAGTACCGGGACCTGAAAATGGATCTGATCAAGAAGAATTTTGACAGCGCCATCATGAAAAATATGGATTACTCCATGAACCGGATCTATGGCTTCTAATCGTAGAGATTAAACGAAAATTTTTCTCATCCATCAGAAAAATTTTCCTTTTTAGCAGAAAACGAGAAAAAGTTTATAAAAAATTTATAAAGAAATCGTCGAAAAATGCATGAAAACTATATTTTGTTTTTATGCATTTTTTATTTTTTGCCATTTCTATAACTTTAAAATTATGAAACGATAAAAAAAGAATACTTGTATTTGGAAAATCAGATTATTATAATAGGCAAAGCAATGGGGAAAGAGGTGAGAAAATGGACGGATTAGTAGATTCCCTGATGGAGGAGCTGAACTGCAATGCTGTATTTACAATACCCCTGTTCGGCGGTATTGATGTCCTGGAGTCCGTGGTCGTGACCTGGATCATCATGGCAATCATCATGGCGGCCTCCCTGCTGCTGGTCAGAGGCCTGAAGATCCGCCAAATCAATAGCCGGCAGGCGGCTCTGGAGAGCGGCATCGCCTTTATCTACGGCTTTTTTGAGGATCTTCTGGGGAAAGACGGGAAGGACTATATTCCCTACCTGATTACAGTGGTCATCTACATTGGGATCGCCAATATGATCGGCCTTCTGGGCTTTAAATCTCCCACAAAGGACCTGAATGTGACGGCCTCCCTGGCAGTGATGAGCATCGTCCTGGTGGAAGCAGCCGGAATCCGCAAAAAGGGAGTGAAGAACTGGCTGAAGAGTTTTGCAGAGCCAATCCCGATCGTTGCCCCGATCAACATACTGGAGCTGTTTATCCGGCCGCTGTCCCTGTGTATGCGGCTTTTCGGGAACGTTCTGGGAGCCGTGGTGGTCATGGCGCTGATCAAATATCTGATCCCGCTGGTCATCCCGCTGCCTTTCAGTTTCTATTTTGATATATTTGACGGGATCATACAGGCCTATGTGTTTGTATTCCTCACGTCATTATATATAAAAGAAGCAGTTGAGTAAATTAGACAAAGGAGAGAATCATTATGACTGGATTAATCGCTATCGGAGCTGCAGTGGCAGTTATTACAGGCGTCGGAGCCGGAATCGGAATCGGCATGGCTACCTCAAAGGCAGTGGACGCCATCGCAAGACAGCCGGAGGCTGACGGTAAGATCACCAAGGCTCTGCTCCTTGGATGTGCTCTGGCAGAGGCAACGGCAATTTACGGCTTTGTCATCGGTCTGCTGATCATTCTGTTCTTAAAGTAATTCCCTGCCAGGAAAAATTCACCATTAGACAGAAAGGCGTTAGATATGTTAAAAATAGACTTTTGGAACATCGCCTTTACCATCATCAATCTTCTGGTCCTGTACTTTTTCATGAAGCACTTTCTGATCGGGCCGGTAAAACAGATCCTGGACGACAGAAAAAATATGATCGAGCATGATCTGGATGCAGCCAGCGCCGCAAAAGAGGAGGCCAATCAGTTAAAAGAAACTTACGCCGCATCTATCAATGCAGCCGGTGAGGAAGCCTCCAGGATCGTCGAGGATGCCAGAAGCAGGGCACGTGCCGAATACGACCGGATTTTAAGTCAGGCAAATGCGGATGCGGCAAAAAAGCTGGAGCATGCAGACCAGACGATTGCCCTTGAAAAGGAAAAGGCATTGCATGATTTAAAGGCTTCTGTTGCAGAATTGGCCATGACGGCCGCCGAAAAGGTGCTGGGCGATCAGAGCGGGCCGGACCGTGACCGGCAGCTATATCAATCATTTCTGGCAGAATCAGGTGACGGGCATGAGTGAGCAGGCAAGGCTCTATGGAGCCGTATTATATCGGCTGAGGCTGCCGGAGGAAATGGTGCAGAAGGCCCTGGGAGTTCTGGAGGGCACGCCTGAACTGCCTTTGGTTCTGACCGATCCGACCATACCGCTGAACAGGAAGCTGGCGATCATCAGCCAGATCTTTTCCGGGCCGGATTTTTCTCCCCTTATAGCCAGCTTTCTGAAAAAAGCCTGCGAAGCAGGCTGTATCGGCCAGTTTCGGGATATCGTATCCGCCTGCCGGGAACACGCGCTGGAGGAAGCCGGCGTTCTGGAGGCCTCCCTGTATTATGTCACTGAGCCGGATGCGGCACAGATTGCCGGAATCAGGCGGTTTTTGTGCAGAAAACATCAGAAAAGGGATGTGGAACTGACGTTGGTTTACAACCCAGAGCTGATCGGCGGCTTTCTTTTAAAAGTCGGCGATATTGAGTATGACTACAGTCTGAAAGGCCGGCTGACTCGGCTCAACAGGGCTGTTGCAGGATAGGAGTCTTACATTATGAGTACCATCAGTTCTCAGGAAATCATTTCCATTATAAAAAGCGAAATTGAAGATTACGATGTACATAGAGAAAGTGAGCAGGAGACGGGTTCCGTCATCTGGGTAGGCGACGGAATCGCCATTGTCTACGGCATCGACCACGCCATGTACGGGGAGATCGTTGTGTTTGAAAACGGCGTCAAAGGGATGGTTCAGGATATCCGCAGACACGAGATCGGATGCATCCTGTTCGGAAAAGATACCGGAATTACCCAGGGAACCAAGGTCGTCAGGACTAAGAGAAAAGCTGGCGTCCCCGTAGGCAGCGGTTTTCTGGGAAGAGTCGTCAACGCCCTGGGGGAACCCATCGATGGCCTGGGTCCGGTGGAGGAAGAGGGCTACCGGCCGGTGGAGGAAGAGGCCCCTGGTATTGTAGACCGGAAATCGGTAGGCGTCCCCATGGAGACCGGAATTCTGGCCATTGATTCCATGTTTCCCATAGGCAGAGGCCAGCGGGAACTGATCATTGGAGATCGCCAGACCGGAAAGACTTCCATCGCCCTGGATACCATTCTGAACCAGAAGGGAAAGGATGTCATCTGTGTCTATGTGGCTATCGGCCAGAAGGCATCCACAGTGGCAAAACTGGTCAATACCCTGAAAAAGAGCGGAGCTATGGAATACACCATTGTCATGTCCTCCACTGCCAGTGACTCAGCGCCCCTTCAGTATATCGCCCCCTATGCAGGAACCGCTATGGCAGAATTCTTCATGTACCAGGGCAGGGATGTGCTGATCGTCTACGACGATTTGTCCAAGCACGCTGTTGCCTACCGAGCGCTGTCCCTCCTTTTGGAGCGGTCTCCGGGCCGTGAGGCTTACCCAGGCGATGTTTTTTATCTCCATTCCAGACTTTTGGAGCGGTCCAGCCGTCTTTCCGATGAAAAGGGCGGCGGTTCCATCACAGCCCTTCCAATCATAGAGACCCAGGCAGGTGATGTCTCCGCCTATATTCCCACCAACGTAATCTCTATCACGGATGGCCAGATCTTTCTGGAAAGCGATCTGTTTTTCTCCGGCATGCGCCCCGCTGTCAATGTGGGATTGTCGGTTTCCCGTGTAGGCGGCGCAGCCCAGACAAAGGCCATGAAAAAAGCCAGCGGATCCATCCGCATCGACCTGGCACAGTACCGGGAAATGGAAGTCTTTACCCAGTTCAGCTCCGATCTGGACGAAGCTACCAAGGAACAGCTCGCCTATGGAAAACGGCTGATGGAGCTGTTAAAGCAGCCTCTTGGACGGCCTCTGAGCCTGCACGAGCAGGTCATCACTCTTTGCGCCGCCACTCATCGGGTGATGCTCACCGTGGACGTAGCACAAATCAAGGAATTTCAGATGAACATGCTCCAATGGTTCGACGACAATCACCCGGAGATCGGACAGGAGATTGAAGAGAAGAAGGTTCTGACCGATAAACTGATCCAGCAGATCGTTCAGGCGGCTGAGACATTTAAGGCAGAATTTTAGAAGAAAGAAGGATAGAAGATGGCAAACGCAAGAGAGATCCTGAGCCGGATGAGAAGTATCCAGGATACCAGAAAAATCACCAATGCCATGTACCTGATTTCTTCCACCAAGCTGAAAAAGAGCAAAAAGATGCTGGAGGAGACGGAGCCTTATTTCTACACGCTCCGGTCCCTGATCCAGCGTATTTTAAGGCACATGCCAGACGTAGATCACCCCTACTTTGATCCCCACAGAGAGGTCAGGGAGGAGGACCGGGTGCGGGCCCTGATCGTCATCACCGGTGACAAGGGCCTGGCCGGCGCATATAATCACAATGTGCTGAAAATGGCTCAGGAGTGGATGGAGGGAAGCAAAAACAACCGCCTCTACGTTGTGGGGGAGCTGGGGCGCCAGTATTTCGCTTCCCGGCATATCCCGGTGGAGGAACAGTTTCACTATACGGTTCAGAATCCCACCATGCACAGAGCCAGGATGATCTCCTCCACAGTTCTGGAGGAATATCAGCGCCAGGAACTGGATGAGGTCTGGATCCTGTACACCCAGATGGTCAACAGCCTGAAAATGGAGGCTCAGCTTGAACAGCTTCTGCCTTTAAAGAGAGAAGATTTCAGCAAAATTGTAATTCCGGCAGATATTTATCAGGAGGATATCCGGATGGTTCCGTCACCCTCTGCGGTCATGGATCACGTGGTACCCAATTACATAAACGGCTTTGTCTTTGGCGCTCTGGTGGAATCCTTCTGCAGTGAACAGAATTCCCGTATGATGGCCATGCAGGCGGCCAGCGACAATGCCGATCAGATTTTAAACGAACTATCAATCGAGTATAACCGTGTCAGGCAGGCAGCCATTACCCAGGAGATCACCGAGGTGATCAGCGGCGCCAAGGCACAGAAGAAAAAGAGGAGGTAGCCATGAGCAAGGGTAAGATCATACAGGTCATGGGGCCTGTTGTAGATGTAGAGTTTGAAGATGGACATCTGCCCCATATCAAAGACGCCCTGACCGTTGTAAACGATGGCAGGCGCTGTGTTATGGAAGTGGCGCAGCATATCGGAGGGAATGTGGTGCGCTGCATCATGCTGGCCTCCAGCGACGGATTGTGCCGGGATATGGAAGTGGAAGCCACCGGCGCAGGAATCCAGGTCCCCGTAGGTGAGAAAACTCTTGGCAGGCTGTTCAATGTGCTGGGTGAAACCATCGACGGAGGTGAAAGTCTGGAAGAAGAGAAGAAATGGGTCATCCACAGAGACCCGCCTTCCTTTGAAGATCAGAGTCCGGTAGTTGAAATGCTGGAAACCGGAATCAAAGTCATCGATCTTCTGGCTCCCTACGCCAAAGGCGGAAAGATCGGTCTTTTCGGCGGCGCCGGCGTGGGAAAGACGGTGCTCATCCAGGAGCTGATCACCAACATTGCCAATGAACACGGCGGATATTCCATCTTTACCGGCGTGGGGGAGCGCTCCAGAGAGGGAAATGATCTCTGGACAGAGATGAAAGAATCAGGTGTTCTGAATAAGACAGCACTGGTCTTCGGTCAGATGAACGAACCGCCGGGAGCCCGCATGCGGGTGGCGGAGACCGGACTGACTATGGCAGAGTACTTCCGGGATGTGGAGCACCAGAATGTTCTTCTGTTTATTGACAATATCTTCCGGTTTGTCCAGGCCGGTTCTGAGGTTTCTGCCCTTCTCGGCCGTATGCCCTCAGCCGTCGGATATCAGCCGACTCTGGCCACTGAGATGGGCGATCTGCAGGAGCGGATCGCGTCCACCAAAAACGGATCGGTCACATCCGTCCAGGCTGTCTATGTCCCTGCAGACGATCTGACCGATCCGGCTCCGGCCACCACCTTTGCCCATCTGGACGCCACTACGGTTCTCTCCAGAAAGATCGTAGAACAGGGAATTTATCCGGCGGTAGACCCTCTGGAATCCAATTCCCGGATTCTGGAAGAGGACGTGGTGGGAAAAGAACACTACCAGGTAGCTACCAAAGTCCAGCAGATGCTGCAGAAATATAAAGAGCTTCAGGATATCATCGCCATCCTCGGTATGGAAGAATTGTCAGAGGAAGATAAGCTGACCGTCAATCGTGCAAGAAAAATCCAGCGTTTCCTGTCGCAGCCCTTCCATGTGGCGGAAAACTTTACCGGCGTTCCCGGCAAGTATGTCCCTGTAAAAGAGACCATTCGCGGATTCAAGGCGATTCTGGATGGGGAGATGGATGAATATCCGGAGGCAGCATTTTTTAATGTAGGAACCATAGATGAGGTCATCGAGAAAGCCAAGGCTATGGAGCGGAAAGAGAGCTGATCCCCTTTCCTGTGAACGAAAGGAGCAGATCCTATGTCAGCGTTTTGGCTAAAAATTATTGCCAGCGACCATGTGTTTTTTAATGAGAATTGCGAAAAACTGGTAGTTCCCGCCCAGGATGGGGAGCTGGGGATTCTTGCCCACAGAGAGGCCATGATTCTGGCCACTCAGGAAGGCGTCCTGCGATTTTTGACTCCTGGCAGCAGCCAATGGCAGGAGGCCGTTGTGGGGCTGGGAATCGTCCAGGTAGCCAACAACCGGGTGACGGTCATCGTGGACACGGCTGAACGGCCGGAAGATATCGATGAGGTCAGAGCGAGAGAGGCCCTGGAGCGCGCAAAAGAACAGATGCGCCAGAAACAGAGCATCCGGGAATTCCAGATGTCCCAGGCATCCATGGCAAGAGCCCTGTCCAGGCTAAAAGTAAAAAAAGGCCCCAAAAACTTAGACTAACAATTCAGAGGGCGAAAAAAGACGAGGAGAGGAGGCTCTGCAAGCTAGCTTGCAAGGCCTTCTCTTCTCGTTCTTTTTCATCGGATGAATATCCGATGCTTCTTGGCTGCCACAGGCAGGCAAGAAGATAGCCCTACAGCCACTTGGAATTGTGAATCAGGAAATTACAGAAATCCATAACGATAGGATTTTCTTTTCCGTGGGATGAGCAGGTGAGAATGATCTGCCGACGGCACACCTGATCGGCGATTGGCAAGAGTTTGATATGAGACTGGGCGGATGTCTGATTCCATTCCTCTGTCATCGGTCCCCAGGAATACTGAGGCCAAAAGCCGATCCCCAGACCGGCGGCGATCAGATTCCTCACGGATTCTGTAGAATCACTTTCAAAAATAATTTTGGGGCTAAAATCTGCCTCGTCAAAATAACTGTTGCAGATCTGCCGGATAGGTCTGGATCCGGCCAGGCAGATATAGCCGGTATCTCTGGTATCAGCCAGCCGGATGGATTTCTTTTTTCCAAAAGGCGAATGGGCCGGTACCGCCAGATACAAGTCTTCTTCCAGCATAACCATGTAATCTCCGTTTTCCTGCCCGGACGCGCCGGCCCGTATAGCAGAAACGCAGACGTCGTAATCCGTCTGTGCGTCGGACTGATAAAGTTGAAAGTTGACGTCCGGGCGCATAGCCCTGTACGCGATAATACGGTTGGTCAGAAGTGAGGATGCAGCTAAAATTTTCAGATGAATCGTATGGGCCGCCTGGTTCTGTCCTTCTTTTAATTCTTCCGGTATCCGGTCCAGCGCGCTCAGAATGGGAATAAGGCGCTTCTGCAAAAGTTTTCCGGATTCATTTAATTCGATGCTCCGGTTCTTTCTGTCAAAAAGGGAGACCCCCAGCTCAATTTCCAGCCGGTGAATGGCCTGCGAGAGAGCCGGCTGAGCGATCTGAAGCTGCTCTGCGGCCTTTGTCATATGCTGGTATTGGGCCGCCACTAAAAAGTAGCGAAGCTGAAGTAGTTCCATAAATATCTATACCTCTCATGTTATTCTGCGTATTCACAAATTGTTGCTTCTAAAATCATACTGTTTCGATACAGCTTTCTCTTTCCACGATATAATGAGGCACAATCGTCTTGGTGGCAAGCAGATTGGGATTTTCAATATGGCTGATCATCTGGGCTGCCGCTTCTGAACCGAGCTGGAAAGAGTTAATGTCAATGGAAGTCAGCGGTGGTTTCGTCATCCGTGCAAACAGTGAATTATTGAATGAGATTACCGACAATTCCTTTGGAACAGCAATATTCATCTCCACACACAGACGTTCCAGATAAGATGCGAGAATATCATCGCTGGCTACGAAAGCCGTAGGCCGGTCTGATCGACTGAGCAGTTCTCTCAAAACCGGATTCTCCGCCCCTGGCAGGAAAGAAGTCTCCACGCAATACTCAGGACGGAACGGAATGTTATTTTCTGCAAGAGCCAGCATATAACCGGACTTTCGGTCTCCGGTATAAAGAAGAGAGTGGTCTCCGGACAGATAGCCTATTTTTCTGTGGCCCAGAGAGATCAGATACTGGGCAGCTTCCTTTCCTGCCAGCACATTGTCATTGTCCACATAGATCGTCTGGTTTGCATTGCGGAATGCCTTACCTACCAGCACGTATAAAAGGCCCTCCTCATATAGATAATTGACCACTGGATCCTGTTCTCTGGAATAAAGGATGATAAACCCTTCTGCCAGTCCGTTTCTCACAGTAGTCTTGATCACCTGCAGAAGTTCCGATTCATCCTTTCCTGTAATGACAGTATTGATATATTGGCGCTGATTGCACAGGATACTGATTCCTCTGACAGCTTCCAGATAAAATGCATTTTCATAAGTTTCCCGCTCAGAAGGAGGCAGAATGATTCCTATGGTTCTGGAATTCTGCGTAGCAAGGCTGCTGGCCTGAAAATTGGGCTCATAACCCAACTGATCCATAGCCCTCCGTACCTTTTCTTTCGTCTGGCGGCTGATAGAAGGGTGATCTTTACAGGTACGGGAAACAGTAGAAGGGGAAACCCCGGCCAGAGCAGCAACTTCTTTGATTGTAACGGACATGCAAAACCCTCCTTTTTCCAAATCAGAAGTTTCTATATCAAGTTTATAAAATTCTTTCCCAATTGTCAAATGTTTTTGCATCAAATCAATGCAAGCGATTGCTTTAATATGCGTAATATTGCACAAACTAACCAAAAAGAATTTGTCGAAAGTGGAGAAACACATGAAATCCGTTGAAAACCTCTTGATTTTCTTTCTAAAAGGATTTATCATTAATGCAAACGGTTGCACAAAGTTGATGCAAATAGGAGGTGTCAAAGATATGAACGAGCAGACTTTAGAAGGATGCACAGGATTCAACCTGATCGCACCTGTTTCAGGAACTGCAGTCCCTCTCGATCAAGTTCCGGATCCGGTATTTTCCCAGAAAATTATTGGCGACGGCCTTGCCATTGAGCCGTCGGACGGCAGGATCGTCAGCCCTGTTGACGGCGAGGTCGTCTCTGTCGCACCAACTCTCCACGCATACGGATTTAAGGCAGAAAACGGGCTGGAAGTTCTGATCCATTTTGGTCTGGAGACGGTCGCTTTAAAAGGAGAATGCTTCAAAACTCATGTAAAACCCGGGGACAAGGTGAAGGCCGGTGATCTGATAGCGGAAGCTGACATCAAAACATTGAAAGAAAAAAACATCAATCTTATAACACCGGTTTTAATCTGCGGCGGAATGACCGAAAAGACAATCAATGTCCATACCGGTCCGGTATCTGCCGGGAAAGACTGCGTGATAACAGTTTTAGACAACTGCATTGTCACGGAACCGAAAAATCAGGAACCGGAGCCAACTGAGTCCAAAACAAAGCCTGCAATTGAAAAAAAGAAAGAAAAGAAAAAGCTGCCCATCAACTTTGATTTCCTCCAGAAATTAGGAAAAGTTCTGATGACCGTCATTGCCGTTATGCCAGCCGCAGGACTGATGATCAGTATCGGCAAGCTGGTTCAGATGAGCGGCGGGGATATTTCTGTCGTGCTCACCATCGGAAGCACTATGGAGAATATTGGATGGGCCATTATCAATAACTTACATATTCTCTTTGCCGCAGCCATCGGCGGTTCTTGGGCCAAAGAAAAGGCCGGCGGCGCCTTTGCAGCGATCATTGCCTTCATTCTGATCAATATGATCACAGGCTCTGTGTTCGGTGTGACAGCCGAGATGCTGGAAACAGAGGGAGCTGTTACTCACACCTTGTTTGGACAGGAGATCGCAGTGGACGGTTACTTTACCTCTGTTCTCGGTTCTCCAGCACTGAACATGGGTGTGTTTGTGGGAATTATTGCCGGTTTCGCTGGCGGTACGATTTATAACAAATACTACAATTTCCGCAAACTGCCGGACGCTCTGGCATTCTTTAACGGAAAGCGTTTCGTTCCTCTTGTGGTAATTGCGTGGTCCGTCATCATCTCCCTGGTGCTGGCAGTTGTCTGGCCGGTCGTTCAGTCGGGAATCAATGCGTTCGGCGTCTGGATTGCCAATTCCTCTGATACCTCTCCGGTCTTGGCTCCATTTATCTACGGAACCCTGGAACGTCTCCTGCTGCCGTTTGGCCTGCACCATATGCTGACGATTCCGATGAATTATACCTCCTTCGGCGGTACTTATACGATTCTCACCGGAGCCAACGCCGGATCCCAGGTATTTGGTCAGGATCCTCTGTGGCTGGCATGGGTAACTGATCTGATCAATTTAAAATCTGCCGGGGACATGGAAGCCTATCAGACCCTGCTGACCACTGTTACACCTGCCCGTTTCAAAGTGGGGCAGATGATCGGCGCTACCGGGCTTCTTCTGGGCATCGCTCTGGCAATGTATAGAAGAGTAGAACCAGATAAAAAGAAATCTTACCGCTCCATGTTTGTATCCACAGTGCTGGCTGTGTTCCTGACCGGCGTGACCGAGCCTCTGGAATTTATGTTTATGTTCTGTGCTCTGCCTCTGTACCTGGTCTACGCAGTTCTGCAGGGATGTGCGTTCGCTCTGGCCGGTATCATTCCTCTGCGGCTTCATTCCTTCGGAAATCTGGAGCTGTTTACCAGAATTCCTATGTCCATTCAGGCTGGTCTCAGCGGGGACATCATCAACTTCGTTATCTGTGTAATCGCATTCTTTATTATCGGTTACTTTGTTGCATATTTTATGATCGGCAAATTCCGTTTCGCAACTCCCGGACGTCTGGGCAACTATACAGATGAAGGCAGCGGAACAGATGAAGTGGGAGACAGCGGTTCCTCCAGACAGCCTTCAGGACAGGGCGGCGGTCAGGCAGAACGGATCATTGCTCTGTTAGGCGGAAGAGAGAATATCGTCTTGGTGGACGCCTGCATGACCAGGCTGAGAGTCACGGTAAAAGACATGGATAAAGTAGCTGAGCTTCCAGCGTGGAAAGCGGAGGGTGCAATGGGTCTGATCAAAAAGGACGGAGGAATCCAGGCCGTATACGGTCCTAAAGCCGATGTACTGAAATCCGATATTAATGATATTCTTTCATGATCCGGCACAGAGTGCCGTCTCTCAACAGAAATTTGGCAAGGAGCAGGGAAGTATGAAATGTTTCACTTTAAACAGTCACAGTTTGGCTGAACCGGCATATGAAGAAAAGCTGGAACAATTTATAGAAGGAATTGCGGCGGAAGAGCCGGATATTATGGCCTTGCAGGAATCCAGCCAGTCTATCTGTGCTGAAGAAATTTCCGAGCACGAGCTGACTGCAAGCGGCTTTTTTCCCTGCCCGCTTGTCTCTGTCGGGGAAAAAGCGGTAGCGGAAACTGTAAAGATTCGCAGGGACAACCATGCATTTCAGATTGCAGTCTCTCTCCGCAGCCGCGGCCTCCCATATTACTGGACATGGACAGGTGCCAAGATCGGTTACGGAAAATACGATGAAGGCATGGCTATGTTCAGCAGATATCCGGTTTTGTCAGCCAGCCAGTTTTATCTGACAGCCAGCCATGATTATCAAAACTGGAAGACCCGAAAGGCCCTCTCCCTGTCCATCCGCACAGAAAAAGAGGTGGCTAGTTTTGCCTGTGTTCATATGGGATGGTGGAAAGAAGAGGATCCCTTTTCTGCACAGTGGGAACGCCTCTTGACACATCTCCGTCCTCTTCTGGAAAAAGGCCATGTCTGGCTCATAGGCGATTTCAATTCTCCTTCTCAGGCAAAAGGGGAGGGATACGATCTGATCCGGAATTCCGGATGGAGAGATACCTATCTGATGGCCGAGAAAAAAGACAGCGGCGTCACCGTTCCCGGCCAAATCGACGGCTGGCGGAATCAAGGAGAAATTTCCGGAATGCGGATCGATTATGTCTGGCTTTCCCCGAGATCTGAACAGGAACAGCCCATTCGGATCTGCAGCTCCAACGTCCTTTTTAACGGAAAAACCCTTCCTGTCGTATCTGATCACTACGGGGTTCTCACAGAATGGAAATATGAATAAAGCATACAGGAGGTTTTCAGAAATGAAACGAGAGAGCGGAATCTTACTTCCCATCACCAGCCTTCCATCCCCATACGGAATCGGCTGTTTTTCAAAAGAAGCCTATCAGTTTATCGATCAATTAAAACAGGCCGGACAATCCTACTGGCAGATTCTCCCATTGGGTCCTACAAGCTATGGCGACTCACCCTACCAGTCATTTTCCACCTTTGCCGGAAATCCCTATTTTATCAGTCTGGAAGATCTGATCGAAGAAGGCGTTCTCACGAAAGAAGAGTGTGACGAGGCTGATTTTGGCAAAAAAGCTGATTCCATAGACTATGCAAAGATTTATAAAGCCCGTTTTCCTCTTTTGAGAAAGGCATATGAGCGGAGCCGGATCACCGAAAATGACGGATTTTTAAAATTCCAGTCAGAGAACCGCTGGTGGCTTGGCGACTACGCTCTCTTTATGGCAGTAAAAAGCCGGTTTGGGGAAAAGGCGTGGACGGAATGGGCTGAAGATATCCGGCTGCGCTATCCCAACGCCATGGACTATTACCGCCGGGAACTGTATTTTGATATCGAATTTCATGAATATCTTCAGTTCAAGTTTATAGAACAGTGGAGAAAACTAAAGGCCCACGCAAACAGCCAGGGAATCCGCATCATCGGTGATATTCCGATCTACGTCTCCATGGACAGCGCCGATGCCTGGGCAAACCCTCAGCTTTTCCAGCTTGACGGGGAAAACAGGCCGTTAGCCGTCGCCGGCTGCCCTCCGGACGGTTTTTCTGCCACCGGTCAGCTCTGGGGCAACCCTCTGTATCGCTGGGATTACCACAGAGACACAGGATACCAGTGGTGGATCAGCCGCCTGGCTTACTGTTACCAGCTCTACGATGTGGTTCGGATTGACCATTTCAGAGGCTTTGACGAATACTTTTCCATTCCGGCTGACGCGGAAACTGCTATCGGCGGCCATTGGGAAGCGGGGCCAGGCATCCAACTGTTCCAGGCAGTAAACCGTGCCCTGGGCGAAAAAGAAATTATCGCTGAAGATTTAGGGTATGTGACAGATTCCGTTCGCAGGCTGGTGGCTGACTGCGGTTACCCGGGCATGAAAGTCCTTGAATTTGCTTTTGATTCCAGGGATTCCGGAAGCGCCAGCGACTATCTTCCTCATAATTATCCGGAAAACTGCGTCGTATATACAGGCACCCATGACAATGAAACCATTTCCGGTTGGTTCCAGTCCATCAAACCGGAAGAACGCCGGCTGGCCAGAGATTATCTGTGCGATCACAGCACCTCCGATAAAAAGCTGCATTTGTCCTTCATCAGCCTTGCCATGAGAAGCAAAGCCAGGATGTGCATCATCCCCCTTCAGGACTATTTCGGCCTGTCCAACAAAGCTCGAATCAATACGCCTTCCACAGTAGGGAAAAACTGGAAATGGCGCCTCGTCCCAGGGCAGCTTTCTGAAGAAATGCTGGAGCTGATTGCCAAAACAACGCGGCTTTACGGACGGTGGAACTGGCAGTAGTTGCAAAAAAAGAGGGCTGTGAAGAAATTCCTTTTTTCACAGCCTTTTGTCGTGTCACGGTTCTTTTTGGTTTATTTTACAACTGCCTCTGATGATCAGGCTCACAGGTATTTGAAAGATCGTATTCTCTGATTCTTTTTCTTCAAGAAGGTTTACCATCAATTCTACGGCCTTTTGAGCCATCAATTCTTTGTTCACATCAGCCTGAGAAAGCCCGCTCTGCCGAAATACGTCTGATGATAAACGGAAAAGGCAGAGTTTATATGAAAGAACTTTTTCTATTTCAATAGTAACATTTCCTCCAGCACAGAGCCATATATCGATCCAGAGTACAAATCTGGTTATTATAGGGCTCTGTGTTTTTATTTATCAGTTCTTATTCCGTATCGCAATAAAACATCAATATATATTCCCTTGCCTTATTTCTTTATGGTATAATAACCACAACGTGGTTATTATACCTGTGCATACCGGTTTCTGCGTTTACCGCAGAAAGCCGGGCACTAAATTCCGCCGGAGGCTGCCATGGCCCGCAGGGACATGGTATAATGAGCCTTGCAGAGCTCCGTGCTTGCACCGCAGAAATCCGTAATCGAGCGCCATTGCTCATAAAATTATATAGGGAGACTTACTATGTCAGATAAAATATTAATAGCAGACGATGAGCCGGAAATTTTAGAGATTTTAAAAATGCTTCTGTCAAAGGAAGGATACGAGGTGATTACTGCCCGCAATGGTGAAGAAGCCGTTTCGTTAGCCGATCCAAGCATCGATCTGTATCTGTTGGATGTCAACATGCCGATCATGTCAGGATTCGCTGCCGGGGCAAAGATTCGGGAAATGTCATTTGCTCCGATCATTTTTCTGACGGCTTATTCCGGCGAAACCGATAAATATATGGGGTTTTCCGCAGGTGCAGACGATTATATCGTAAAACCATTTTCTCACGGTGAGCTTTTAATGCGGATTCGCGCCTTGCTTCGCCGCTCGAAAGATTATTCCATCCGCCAGAGTCAACGGGATGAGGGAAGTGGGGGAGAGTATGAGGGTTCATCGATTTTATACAAAGACATATGTCTGGATCTCAACAGCCAGACTGTCATAAAGGAGGGAAACACCATTCCATTGACATATACGGAATTTAAAATTTTAGAGTTGCTGCTCACGCACAGAAAAAAAATATATTCCATTGAGAATATTTACCAAAGTATTTGGGAAGAGGAGGCTGTAGGCGACGGAGCGATCATGGTTCACATTAAAAATTTGAGAAAAAAACTGGGAGACAGTTCCAGAAGCCCTGTTTATATTAAAACAGCCTGGGGAAAGGGGTACTATGCTGATTAGCGGCAAAAGAAAAAAGCACAATCGCCTGGCCTGGGAGATACTGGGCTTCATGGTCATGGCATTTGTCATTGCAGGGATCATTTTCTGTTTTCTCTATTCAATTGCAGAATCCATTGCCAGCGTCTACCTGATCGAGCGGCAAATATTTCTCACAGAAGTTCAGCAAGCGGTCTTTCAACTGTGGCTAAGGAGTATTTGTCTAGCCGCATCCTGTGTGGCCTTCCTCGTTTTATTTCTGTTTATGCTGGGACAAAAATTATCCTATCTGGTAGCGATCATTCGCGGCGTTGAAGCTCTGGAACAAAGGGATGAAAATTACCAAATCCCACTAAAAGGGAAGGATGAATTGACCGAGTTGGCCCAAAGCATTCATTACTTATCAAAATCTCAGCAAATGCTGGCCCAAAAAGAAAAAGAAATAAAAGAGGAGCGAGAAGCCTGGATCCGTTCTGTTTCACACGATATTCGTACTCCTCTGACATCTATCCTCTCATACTCTCAGTTTATGAAAGAAAAGGATAAGCTGACCCAAGAAGAAATTTATTCTTACATTTCTTTAATGGAATCCAAAGCGGAGCAGATAAAAGCGTTGGCAGATGGGCTGCTTGGAGAGGAGACAGATTTTTGGGAGACAGTCGACGACGGCAGGCTTTTCATGGAACAGCTTGCCTCTGAATGGGAAGAAGTTCTAGAAGATCAGTTTTCCTGTCAAACTGACCTGACAGAGTGCCAGAAATTTTCCGGAAACGTCAGCATTCGCGGCATTCGCCGCATCTTTGATAACCTGGTATCCAACGCAGAAAAATATGCTGACAAAAAATATCCCGTCGAACTGATTATCAAAAGCGATGGGGAATGGCTCATTCTGATCCAAAGAAACAAAATCTCCAAGCAGGAAGGCCACCAGACAGAGAGTCACAAAATCGGGCTGAACAGTATCCGGCAGATTGCAAAATTTCACGGTGGAAACGTCCAGATAAATTCTGATGAAGATACCTTTGAAATAGAAATTTCTCTTCAGATCCGGTTCTGACTTTAGAAATCTTCAGAAATTCCTCTCTAATTTCTTTAGAATTCAGTGGTAAATTGTGATCATAACAAAACACAATAGACATGAAAGAGAGGAAAATATTTATGGCGTTAGGACTATTAATGATTTTATTTGTAGGATTAAGCGTAATCAGCATTCTGGGCTTGCTGCTTCTTTATTTGGTTCAAGTCCCTCAAAAAAAGAAAGGGATCTTTTGCTTCTTAGCCCTGTGGGGTCTCCTGATTGCAGCCCTGTCTGCATCTGGCCTTCCCTCTAATTACCTCGGATCTAGACTTACTGCCTGGGGAATTGGCTTGCTTGGTATAATCGGTATGGCAATCTATCTTAGAAGTGAATCAAAGACCTTGAGCTTCCTTTCATACTTTCTGATTACTGTCTCTGTTGTTGGAGGGATACTGTATATGTATTTCTAAGACAATCCTAATATTTAATGGTAATTGGCGATTGAAAAGCAGATCTTTTCGTTTGCTTTTCAATCGCCTTTTTATAAAAATCATTCTTTTTTTGCGTTTGCAAATTCTTCCATCACAGTAGCTGCCATTTTGATAGCCTGGATATAATCATCGATGATGATATTTTCATTTGGAGCATGAATATTGGACGCTACATTTCCCGCCCCAAACATAACAGCATCCAAGCCTGCAGAGTGGCAGAACTGGTACATAGCGGTTGTGCCTGAACTGCTGACCAGCACCTCAGGATCCATGCCGTAGACAGGCTTCACACACTTTACCACGGTCTGGGCAAAGAGGCATTCCGGGTTTGCACGGAAGGGGGGCTCTCCGGAAAGGCGTACCACCTCTATATCTGTAAATCCCCGCTTATCCAGGTGCTTGCGTACCTTATCCAGGATCTCATCTGGCATCTGATCTGGCACCAGACGCAGATCCATCTTAACTACAGCATTTCCTGGCATTACTGTCTTTGCACCGTCCCCGATATATCCGGCCTTAAACCCAGCAATATTAGCAGTGGGCTGATAGTACAGCTTATCTAAAAGTTTAATCCCTGTCAGATCGTTGATAAATCCATCCAGACCCATACGCTGTTTTACTTCATCCTCTTTGTAGTCCAAAGTCTTCAGGCATTCCATCTCATAGTCTGTGGGAGCTTTGACATTATCGTAAAATCCATCGATCAAAATACGGTCGTTTTCATCCTTCATAGTGGCGAGAGCCTGCACCAGACGCCAAGCCGGATTCTTTACAATAGCCGCATTACTGGAATGAAGATCGCTGTTTGCGGTACGGCACCGCAGCTCAATATAGAGAAGCCCCTTTACTCCAAAGCTGACCTCCAAGGGGCCATTAATCTGCTTAGTTCCTCCCTCCCATGCAAAGCCATCAGTCTTTAACCGTTCTGGATATTTCTCTGCAAATTCTGACAGGTGCGGGCTTCCGATCTCTTCTTCGCCTTCGTATATCAGCTTAATCCGGAGAGGCAGCTCTCCATAGACTGCCTGGAAGGCCCGGATCGCGCAAAGACGGCACAAAAGGCTGCCTTTATTGTCGGTAGCTCCCCGGGCATAAATTTTTCCATCTCGGATTTCAGCGGCAAACGGATCGCTTTCCCATTCCTCAAGAGGTTCCGGTGGCTGCACATCATAATGGTTATAGAAGGAGAGTGTGCGCTCCTTATTCGATCCCTCAAGCTCGCCGTAGATGATCGGGTTTCCGCTTGTCTCCACCACATCCACGCTGACACCCAATGAGGACAACTCTTCCAGAATCAGGTTTACCATCTCCCGCATACCGATATTTTGAGCTGAAATGCTGGGCTGACGGCAAAATTTCTGGAGCAATTCGATATATTCCTGAGCATGGGCATCCACATAGTCATAAATCTTTTGTAAATCTCTCATTCTGTAACCTCCTGACTCCCAGACTGCCATTATATTAAGCGGCTAATCATAAATTTTTTAAAATCATAGCACGCGGAAAAAAACTTGTCAATAATTGCAGAAGAATATTTTGACTTTTCAGAATTGCATGGTATATTGTAAGAATAATGAATCATGCCGACTGCAGCAGCAGAAATGGCAGAGAATATGGAGGATATATGAAAAGAACAGATCAAAAAGCACCGGATATGGACAAACAGATTGCTTCCCAAGCAGATTCTGGCGACCTGGATATGCGGGAGGTTATGGATTACCTCCTTTACCATTCCAACTACCGCGTAGGGATGGTTTATGATTTCGTGATGGTCTGCAGCGCCATGATCAACATTCCAAAGGAATATGAACCAGGCATTATGCTGACGATTGTAGAGGCTTCTATCGTAATGGAAGTGGTAAGATCACCCGGAATCACCGCAGCACAACTTTCCAGAAAATGGAAAAGAACCCGCAGTGCCTTATCCCAGAGCATCAAAAAGCTGAAGCAGAAAGGAATGATTGAGACTCAGCCTTCCCCCGAAAATCAAAAGAAAATCCTTCTGTACCCCACGGAAGCCGGGACCCGGCTGTGGGAGCGGATCGTCAAAAATAAAGAGAAAGACAAAAATTCGATTATTGAGCATCTCCTAAAAAATGGCTGCACGCTGGAAGAGCTGAACACCTTTTACCGCGTCATGGACATCTACACCCAGACTGCACTGCAGCAGCCCAGCGGAGGCTGGCAAGATCTGATTCCGGAATAGGGAGCCAGATGAATATTCATACAAATCGAAGAAAATATATAAAAATGGGTTGACAATTGGAATCTATGTCGGTATACTGTGTTAAAGAACTAATCATTACTACGTTGATGTGGTAAAGTACATTTAGGAGTAGTAGAAAGCACAAAGGCGTGCAATGAAAGGGTCTTTGTGCTTTTTTTGTATCTACTCCTAAGTATAGTTTCCACAGCCGCCCTCCAAACAGCGGCGGAAAAATGATGGGAGAGGAGAGACTATTATGAGAAAAGGAAAACAATTCAACAGGTTGACAGCAGCTCTTCTGACCTGTGCGATGGTAGGACTTACCGCCTGCAGCAGCGGTTCTTCTACATCTACAGAGACAACAGCAGCTCAAGCGTCCGAGACAGCATCTGCCGCTGAGGAGACCAGTCAGGCAGAAGCGCCGACTTCAGTCGTGATCGGCATGCCGGCCGATCTGGCCACCCTGGATCCCATGGATCAGATGAGCACCAGCACCGGCGATTTCTTTAAGAGTGTCGGAACACAGCTCTACAAACGGGACGAAAATTTTGAGTTGGTCGGTGATGCGGCTACCGGGTACGAGCAGATTGATGATCTGACCTGGCGCTTTACCCTCCGGGATGACATTAATTTTATCAACGGAGATCACATGACTGCCGATGATGTTAAATTTAGTTTAGAGCGGGTTGCCAAAGACGCGTCCCTGGTTGCCAACCATTACTTTAACTGCATCGACCATGTAGATGTGGTCGACGAATATACAGTGGATGTGGTAACAACTTCTCCCAGACCGGATATGCTGAGTCTGCTGGCCATGGGAAGTTCCACGATCATGCCTAAAAACTGGGTTGAAGAAAACGGTATTGAAGCCTATATCCAATCTCCGGTAACTTCTGGAAAATATCAGCTAAAAGAGTGGATTCCTGACGATCACTACACGCTGATTCCCAATCCTGATTACTATGGGGAACCGGCCACCTGGGAAGAAGTTACATACCGGATTATCCCAGAATCCTCTACCCGCGTGGCGGAGCTGATGACCGGCGGTGTCGATATCATTTCTAATGTTCCAGTCAATGAGTGGGAACGTGTCTCCGGCAATACTGAAGGAGACGGAACCTCTCTGGTTTATGGGGAAACCTCATCGGTACTCCTGATGATTTTAAAGCTGACCGATGGACGGGTATGCAGCGATCCTGCAGTCCGTGAGGCTATTGAGCTGGCCATCGACAAACAGGCTATCTGCGATCAGCTTCTGCAGGGTGCTGGCACGCCGACCCGTACCCGTATTGCGTCTTCTGTTCCTGGCCATGATGAGAGTCTCTTTGGAACTGAAAATGGAAATCTTTATGATCCTGAGAAAGCAAAGCAGATCCTGACTGACGCTGGTTACCAAGAAGGTCAGCTTACTTTGGAACTGACCGGTTCTAACAATCGTTATCTGATGGACAATGAAATTGCACAGATGATCGCTGCTTACATTGAGGCAATCGGTATTCATGTAAACCTTGAGGTTGTAGACAGCAATGTTCTCAGCAACATGTTCTCTGAAAAGAATATTAAAGATGCGTTCCTGGTTGCCCTGTCTGATGGACAGTACGATGGCTGCTATCCGCTGGCTCAATTCTGCGATCCAGTTCGTACAGAGGGAATGAGTGACTGGAATAATCCAACAGCTGTTGAATTATATGAACAGACACGCAGCGAAATGGATGAGACGAAAAAATATGAGCTTTCCAAACAGATTCAGCAAATTTGTGCGGAAGAACGTCCCCAGATCGCTATCGCACAGTTAAAAGCTATTTTTGGTGTAAACAACCGCTTTACCTTCTCGCCTCAGATGGACAGCACGATCCTTCCTGATGAGATTGGGGTAGCGCAATAAGTATAACGGCTCATCAGAGCGACCAAATAGCGGCAAAGCCGCTGAAAATAAAGGACATTCGCAAGAGGCTGTTGTATCCTGACAGCCTCCTTTTGCTATCAGATTAGGAGGAATGACAATGGAACGGTATCTGGTCAGGCGTCTGCTGCAAGTGATCCCAGTTTTGATCATCATTACAATGGTCGTATTTTTTCTGGTCAATGTGGCAGGTGATCCTACAGTAAATCTTCTGCCACTTGATGCAACTCCAGAAGACAGGGAGCGGCTGCGGGAGGCCATGGGGCTGAATCGGCCTCTGTATATCCAGTATTTTGATTTTATGAAAAATGTGCTAAAGGGCGATTTCGGCAATTCCTACCGCTTTAATCAGCCTGCTTTAGATCTGGCGCTGGCCAGGATTCCTGTCTCCGTGCAGCTCGCAGGCGTGTCTCTGCTGTTTGCCATTTTGTTCGCCATCCCTATGGGGATTCTCAGCGCTCAGTTTTCAGGTACACCCTTTGATCTACTGATCAGCGGCTTGTCTGTTCTCGGTCGCGCAATGCCCAGTTTCTGGGTAGGTATTCTGCTGATTTTGCTTTTTTCTGTCAATCTCCGGGTACTTCCTGTTTCCGGAAGCGGGACTCCTGCCCACATTATACTCCCGGCTGCAACCCTGGCTGTGCAGACGGCGGCACCCATTATTCCGCTGATCCGCTCTAACATGCTGTCCATTATGCACGAGGATTATATCCGGACTGCCCGGAGCAAAGGCCTCCGGGAAATTTTCGTCATCTGTATCCACGCATTTAAAAATGCCCTGGTACCGGTCGTCACCATCGTTGCACTGCAGATTCCCGGTCTGGTAGGCGGAGCGCTCATCGTGGAGACCGTCTTTGCCTGGCCCGGATTGGGACAGTTTTTGATCCAGGCAATTAATAACCGGGATATGAGTATCGTTCAGGTATGTATTTTCCTGATTTCGATCATCACTCTGGTGGCGAATCTGATTGCAGACCTGGTGTACTGCCTGATCGACCCGCGAATTAAATACCAGTAAAGGAGCAGAAAAGATGAAAACGACAGCAAAAAGAAGGAGAGCGCCGCGCTGGCTGCGGTCCCTCTGGAGAAGTAAAACAGGAATGGTAGGGTTTATCATCGTGGCAGTTGTAATGTTCTGCGCTGTGTTTGCGCCTTATATTGCCCCCTATGATCCCAATGCCATCAATCCTTTGTATATGTTAAAGCCGCCTGCTTTTGTGGAGGGTGGAGACATTCAGTTCCTACTGGGAACCGATAACTTAGGACATGATATTTTAAGCCGTCTCATCTACGGTGCCCGTATATCCATGCTAATCGGTGTGTTCAGCGTGTTTGTCGCAGGTTTTATCGGAACAGCTTTTGGACTGATTGCTGGATATTATGGCGGCATCTGTGACTCCATCATTATGAGAATCACCGACGCTTTCCATGCCATTCCCAGAACTCTTCTAGCTCTGGTGGCAGTCAGTCTGATGCAGGCCAGCGTTACGACTTTAATTATAGTAATTGGCGTGACAGGCTGGGTCAATTATGCACGTCTGATCCGTAGCGAGGTTCTGGTTCTCAAAGAGAGAGAATTTGTGAAAGCCTCCATCACCATCGGCACACCGGATTATAAAATTATATTAAAACATATCCTCCCCAACGTATTTTCTGTATTTATCGTGGTTTCCACCCTGGCAGTGGCCACCAGCATTATCGCCGAGACTAGCCTGAGCTTTCTGGGTCTCGGAATCCAGCCCCCAAATGTCTCCTGGGGCGGCATGCTTTCTGCCGGCAGAAACTATCTGGACACAGACTGGTGGGTGGCCACACTGCCTGGCATCACCCTGACACTTACTGTACTTGGGATTATGTTCCTTGGAAACTGGCTGAGAGATTACCTGGATCCCCACAATCAGGGCCTGTGACCCAAATAGAGTACACTTGAAAGGCTAGGATAAACTATGGAAAATCGGGAAACTTTACTGAAAATAGAAAATTTGAATGTGTATTTCAAAACAGAAAATGGACGGATCCAGGCTGTAAAGGATGTATCCTTTGAGATCGGAAAGGGCGAGCTGGTCGCTCTGGTAGGGGAGTCGGGCTGCGGCAAAAGTATTACCTCTCTCTCCATCATGGGCCTTACGCCGAGAAACTGTCAAGTGGAGGCCGGATCTATCTCCCTGGGAGGGCAGGAGCTGACTGCCATGAGTCCGGACGAGCTTAGAAAGCTGCGGGGCAAAGATATGGCGATGATCTTTCAGGAACCCCTTACCAGTTTAAACCCTCTGTTTACTATCGGGTATCAACTTACAGAAACCATCCGCATCCACAATCAAATCGGCAAAAAAGAAGCCAAGGAGAGAGCGATTGACCTCTTGAAGAAGGTGGAAATTCCGCGTCCTGAGTCTATTCTCAAGGAATACCCCAATGCGCTCAGCGGTGGGATGCGCCAGAGAGTCATGATCGCCATCGCTATGGCCAACAATCCCACGCTTCTGATCGCAGACGAGCCCACCACCGCTCTGGATGTGACCATCCAGGCTCAGATCCTGAGGCTGATGCGCCAGCTTATGAAAGAATACAGTGCGTCTATCCTGTTTATCACTCATGATCTCGGCGTGGTGGCAGAGATTGCAGACCGGGTGATCGTCATGTATGCCGGACAGATCGTAGAACAGGGAGAAGTATTTAGTCTGTTCCGCCAGCCGCTCCATCCCTATACACAGGGACTGATGAGCAGCACTATCAAGATTAACCAGTCGGATGAGATACTTGGTACCATCAACGGCGTTGTCCCCAATCTGTCTTCCATGCCAGAGGGTTGCCGTTTCCACCCCCGCTGTCCGTACGCCAGGGAGGATTGCAGGAAAAATATGCCTGAACTCAACACAGTTACGGAAAACCGCTATGTAAGATGTCTCCATTGGAATGAACTGGGAGGTGAACAAAATGGCTGATGGAAAACTGCTGGAAGTAAAAAATCTGAAAACCTATTTTAAAGTCAAAGCAGAGAAGATTGGTGGAAAACCAAGGTATCTAAAAGCAGTTGATGATGTGAGCTTCTCTATTCGCCAGGGAGAGACTCTGGGGATCGTCGGCGAGTCTGGCTGTGGAAAATCCACCCTGGGAAATACCATTATCCGCCTCTTAAAGCCGACAGAAGGGCAGGTTTTGTTTGAAGGACAGGATCTGGCAAAGCTGAGCCGCAAGGAGCTGATCAAATATCGGAAAGATATCCAGATGATCTTTCAGGATCCCTATTCCTCTTTAAATCCCAGAATGCGGGTAGAAGAGATTATTGCAGAGCCGTTAAAGACCCACCACATTGCTTCCGGCAAGGAACTCCATGAAAAGGTTCTTGAATTGATGCACAATGTAGGGTTGGATGAATCATACGCTTCTAGGTTTCCTCATGAATTTTCCGGCGGCCAGCGGCAGAGGATCGGCATCGCCAGAGCTTTGGCCCTTCAGCCCAAGCTGGTAATCTGTGATGAACCGGTATCTGCTCTGGACGTATCCATCCAGGCGCAAATATTAAACCTTCTGAAGGAGCTGCAGAGGACCTACGGGCTGACCTACATTTTTATTGCCCATGGTCTTCCCACCGTAAAACATATCAGCGACCGGATCGCCGTGATGTATCTGGGGCAGATCGTCGAACTGGCTGACAAAGAATCTCTGTTTGCTCAGCCGATGCACCCTTATACGGAAGGGCTTTTAGAGGCAATCCCTCTGCCAGATCCGGATCTGCGTAAACAGGAGGAGAACCGCGACATTCTGAAGGGAGATATTCCCAACGCCCTGGACCCACCATCAGGCTGCCATTTCCACCCCAGATGTCCCTATGCGGATGATACCTGCAGAACCATCTGTCCTCATCTAAAAGAACTGCAGCCAGGACATTTCGTGGCCTGTCATCATCCATTAAAGGGAGGCATGGCAGAAAAATGAAACAATACCTGCCTCTTTTTGCGAATATCGCATCCCAGATATTATTTGGCTTTGCCTATCTCTTTATCAAACTGGGAATGGATGCCCTAGGGCAGGATACTATAAAATTCCTTTCCTTCCGTTTTGGCCTGGGATTTCTGGTGATGACCATCCTGCTCCTTTTGGGGCTGCAAAAAGTCCATTATCGGAACCGTCCCGTCTGTCTGGTGGTGCTGTGTGGTGTGATCAATCCTCTAATCAGCCAGGTGCTGGAAACCACCTCCACCATTTACGCCCCCACCTCGCAGCTTTCTATGTACAGCAGTATTGTCCCGGCGCTGATGCTGTTCTTTTCCGTTGTGATCAACCGGGAATACCCTACCAGGCGTCAGGTGCTGTTCCTTTTGGTGACGGTATGCGGCATTTTTGCGGCCAACGCGGCGGGGGCAGGCGGCGGAATATCGGCCCCAGGATTTTTCCTGGTTATGGCCTCCATGACGGTGATCGCTCTGGGAAGAGTCCTGGTTCGCCGGGCATCCGCCCATTTCACCTCTTTCGAAATTGTCTATGTCACTACAGGCATGGGAGCGCTTGGGTTTACCGCAGCATCATTTCTGCACAGCACGGCGGCGGGCATTTCCGCCTCACAGTATTTCGCGGTATTGTCTGACCGCCAATTTGTAGTCTCTGTCCTCTACATGGGCATCGGTTCCTGCGTGGGCGCGTTTCTGCTGATGACCTATGCAGCAGCCAATCTTCCGGCAGCAGTGTACGCCGCCACCTGTTCCTTCAGCACTGTGATCGGGATCGTGTCCGGCGTTGTGATACTGAGAGAAACGTTTTATCTGCAGGAAATGCTGGGAACTGTGCTGATTCTGGCAGGGATGATTGGAATCAGCATGTCATACCGGGCAGGGGAAGAGGATAACCGGTTTACAGCCCGGAAACGCTAATGTCTTTATGCTTTATCATTCAGGAGAAAAACTATGGAAAAAATTACGATTAAAAGCCTTTTTGAGCTTCATTTTGTGAGCAGTCCCGGCTTTTCACCGGATGGATCCATGATCGCATTCATCGTCCAGCAGGGGAATTATCAGGCCAACAGCTACGCCGGCGACCTCTGGATTTTTGAGCCAGACTCCGGCCAGGTCAGAAGGCTGACCAGGAGGGGCGATGTCAAAAGCTATTTTTGGACAAATAAAAATACCCTGCTGTTTCCGGCAAAGAAGAAAACAGGAAATGAAACCGCCTTCTATGAGATCGATCCTGCAGGCGGCGAGGCTCTGGCAGCCTTCACTCTTCCTTTCCCTGTAGGAAAGCTGGAGCAGATGGAGGACGGCAGGTACCTAGTGCTGGCCAGATGGCAGAACGGAGGGCCAAAATCAGAAAACTGTGAAGTCATCGAAGAAGCCCCCTTCTGGAGCAACGGTCAGAGTTTCACCTACGGGATCCGCAGCAGGCTTTTTCTCTTTGACCCTGCATCTGAAGAGAAAAAGCGGCTCTTGCCTCTGACAGGAGAGTGGTTTGATATCAGTACATACCGGAGGCGGGGCGACATGCTTCTGATCTCCGGTATGGAATGGAGAGAGCACCGCTATAACTGGAATGAGGTGCGCCTTTACAATTGGAAGACTGGGGACATGCGGATCCTGATCGAAAAGGATTCCATCCGCACCGGCGACACGCTGGAATTTTTAAGCGATGAAGAAGCCCTGATTACCGTCAGTGACAACAAGCGCTACGGCTGGAGCCAATATCCTGAATTTTACAATCTGAATCTGAAGACAGCAAAATTAACCCCTGTTGCGTCTTGGGAATATGCCGTTGGGGTTAATTCCGTCAACTCGGATGCCAAACTGGGAGGCGGCCGGCTGGACAAAATGACCGGCGGCACCTACTGGTTTGTGTCCACCATCGGCGATGAATCCGGCCTGTGCCGGCTGAAGACCGACGGGACTGTGGAACAGATGGTAGAATTCGGATGCGCCGTAGACGGGTTCGATGTGTACGGGGACCATGTGGTGGAATGCAAAATGAGCGGCCCGGCCCCGGCAGAGCTTTACTACGACGGAAAGCAGGTAACAGACTTTAACGGAAAATGGCTGAAAAACCACCGGCTGTCCATTCCGGAACCTGTATGCTATACCGGAACCGACGGGGTGGAGATCCACGGATGGGTATTGCCACCGACCGATGTGGCCGAGCGGGATCCCCTCAGGCGCTATCCGGCAATCCTGCACATACACGGGGGGCCGAGAACTGTTTTTGGCCCGGTCTATCACCATGAAATGCAGCTCTGGGCAAACGCCGGTTACTTTGTATTTTTCTGCAATCCGCGGGGTTCTGACGGAAGAGGAAACGAGTTTGGCGATATCCGGGAGAAATACGGCACGGTAGAGTACCAGAACCTGATGGAATTTACGGATGAAGTTCTGCGGCGCTATCCCATGATCGACCAGACCAGAGTCGGCGTGACCGGCGGCTCCTACGGCGGTTTTATGACCAACTGGATCATCGGACACACGAATCGCTTTGCGGCGGCCGTTTCGCAGCGCTCCATCTCCAGCTGGCTTACTATGGAGTACACATCGGATATCGGATATATTTTTAATAAACGCCACCACAATACCTATACCAGGGAGAACCCGGAAAAACTCTGGGACTGCTCACCGTTAAAATACGCAGACCGCTGCGTAACGCCCACCCTGTTTATCCACGCCGACGAAGATATGCGCTGCTGGATGGTAGAGGGGCTGTCCATGTTCTCGGCTCTGAAACTCCACGGCTGTCCGGCGCGCATGTGCCTGTTCCACGGAGAGTCCCACGAACTCTCGCGTTCCGGAAAGCCCAGGAACAGGAGCCGGCGGATGAAGGAAATCCTGAAATGGATGAATCACTATTTGAAGGGAGAGGAATTTGATGAAGAAACCGGTAAGGATTGACGACTTATATCAGTTGAAATTTCTGTCAGAGCCAGTGATCTCTCCCGACGGCCATTTTGCCGCCTGGGTGGTGAACCAGGCAGAGAAAGAAGGCAACCATTATTCCTCCAGTCTGTGGGTAATGGATCTCTCGGAAAAGGTACCAAAGAAAATGCGGGAGGGCGCCTGCAGTGGTCTCTTCTGGCTGGATAGCAGGACACTGGCTTACAGAACTGCAAATACCATCTGGAAACTGCCCCTGACAGGCGGCGAAGCAGAGGAGCTTTTTTCTATTGAAGAAGCAATCCTGTCAGTAAGGCCTCTGCAGGACGGAACATACCTTCTCCATTATTCCCACAGCTGCGGAGAGGAATTGGATGTGGAAGGGGATGTGGACGTCTTTGATGAACTCCCCTTCTGGAAAAACGGAAAAGGCGTCACCAACAAAATGCGAAATGGCCTGGGGATCTATAACCCGGAGCAAAAATCCCTCCGGCCGGTCACAGGGCCATTTGTAGACGTGCTGTACTTTGACGTATCCCCTAATGGTCGCCAGATCGTGTATTCCTGCCGGGAATACCGGGATGTACAGTCGCCCACCAGCGGCCTGCGTCTTTACAGCCTTCAGGACGGCAGGACACAGATCTTGCAGAATCAAAGAGAGGCTCAGATCGACCAGGTAAAATTTCTGGGGCAGAAGTTTAGAAATAGAATATTTTACACCGCAAAAACCTTTGAGTTCGTAGGGCGCAACCCGGCTTACATGCTCTGGGACCCGGAGACAGGCAGGTCCGAAAAGGCGGCCTTCCCCGATGCAATGATTACCAATACAGTGGGAACCGACTCCGCCTACGGCGGCGGGGCTCTTCTCTGCGTGTGCGAGGAGGGTCTGTACTTCTGCAATACCGGGCGGCACAGCAGCGAGATCTTCCTTCTGCCGCCTGACGGGGCAGTGCGCCAGATCACGTCCTGGGACGGGGCCATCCTTTCCTTTGACAAAAAAGGCGGTCAATTCCTCATCAACGCCATGAGGGGACAAAAGCCGGCGGAGCTGTATCTGCTGAATCCTGACGCCTCCGGAGCCGGAGAGCAGGTGACGGACTTTAACGGATCTTATCTGGAAAGCCGTGCTGTACAGGCGCCTGAACGCTTTACCTGGGTCAACAGAGACGGCGTTGAGCTGGACGGTTATGTGCTCCTTCCGCTTAATTATGATCCGGCAACTTCCTATCCAGGCGTACTGGAGGTCCACGGGGGCCCAAAAGTAATGTTCGGCAGCGTATACCATCACGAGATGCAGTGTCTGGCCGGAAAGGGATATTTTGTATTTTATACCAATCCGAGAGGCTCAGACGGCCGCGGCGAAGCCTTCGCCGACATTACCGGAAGACTGGGGGAAGTGGACTATGGCGATCTGATGGAATTTGTGGATCAGGTACTCAAGCGGTACCCGGCTCTGGATGAGAAGCGTCTGGGCATCTGCGGCGGCTCCTACGGCGGCTTTATGTGCAACTGGGTGATCGGCCACACAGACCGCTTTGCGGCGGCCGTGTCCCAGAGGAGTATTTCCAACTTCATCTCCAAGGGGCTGTGCACCGATATTGGATTTTACCACAACTTTGCCCAGGTTGCCGATCCCTGGAAGGACTTTAAAAAGATATGGGAAGCCTCGCCGGTCAGCCATGCCTTCCAGGCTCAGACGCCTACGCTGTTCATTCAGTCAGACGAAGATTACCGCTGCTTTATGAGCGGTTCAATTCAGATGTTTTCTGCCCTAAAACAGCATGGTACAGATGCAAAGATGGTGCTTTTCCACGGGGAAAACCATGAATTGTCCCGCAGCGGAAAGCCGCAGAACCGTATCAGAAGACTGGAAGAATTATGCGGATGGCTGGATAGATATCTAATGTGACATGGGATATCATTCTACCGTTTTCTTTAGAATTCTTCAGAAGTTTCTCCATGATTTCTTCAGAATTCAATGGTAAGCTAATGCCATAAACCCATTACACACGAAAGAGAGGAAAGGATTTATGGCATTAGGACTGTTAATGATTTTATTTGTAATTTTGAGTGTGATTAGCATTCTGGGATTGATTCTTCTATATTTAGTTCAGACTCCCGCACGCAAGAAAGGCATGTTCTGCTTTCTGACCTTATGGGGGCTTCTGATTGCAGCGCTGTCTGCCTCCAGCCTTCCGTCCAACTATCTTGCCGCAAGGCTGATTGCCTGGACAATCGGGCTGCTCGGCATCATTGGGCTGGCTGTCTATCTCAAAAGCGAGTCCGGAAAACTACACTTTCTGGCCCATCTGCTGATCACCGCTGCCGTCGCCGGCGGCATCCTGAATATGTTCTTTTAGGCCTGAACGGCCCTTTTCTTGTCCATCTTCTGCTGATACATCAGCCGATCCACCTGCTGCAGAATCTGTTCTGCGTCCTGGTGGGGCGGCTGACAGAAGAGGACGCCTACACTTACCTGATTAAACGGGCATGGGGCGTGATCATCCCATTCCCGGCATTTCTGAATCTCTTCGACAATTTCCTGCGGCACAATTCCGGTACAGACGGCGACAAACTCGTCGCCCCCGAAGCGGTAGAGCTGACCGTGATCCGACAGGATGCGGGAAACCACCTCTGCAAAATGCTTCAGATATTGATCCCCAATCATGTGGCCGTACCGGTCATTGATCTGTTTGAAACGATCCAGATCCATGAACAGCATGGAAAAGCTCTGATCCTTTTTCAGGAACTGATGCAGATCTTCCCAGAGCTTAGCCCGATTACCCGCCTTTGTGAGGGAATCCATCAGAACATTCTTCTCCAACTGTCCCATTTTGACGGCGTCCACGACGATGGTGTAGAGAATATAGTACGACACATAGATGACGGACAGAATCAGGAGCAGAACTAAAATCCTGGAAACCGTGCCGGCCTCGCGGCGAAACACCCGGTTCAGCGCTTCCAGCATCAAAAAGCTCATACTGTTGTTCAGGGCAATGTATTTATACCAGCTTTTATCAAATCGTTGAAGATTTTCGATAACAAAAATATATTTCGGCACCAGCCATCGGTAGAAGGGGATCAGAGTGCCCAGAAAAAGCAGGTTTTCGGCCAGAAGAACAGCGAAAATGCTGTCTGGCGCAAAGACAGCGGAAATCTCAAAAGCCAGGGCCAATATCCCCAGAGTGTAGACCCAGCAGGTACACAGAACAATAAACAGAAACGGTATTTTTTCTTTGTATACATATCTCATCGGAATCAGATACACAAATCCCAGCAAGCTCAAAGTGCCGTCCCCAAAAAAGGCCAGTTCTTCAGAAAACGTATAAAATATGGAGAAAAGGACGACAGAAAAAACCAACAGCACAGCCGCCGTCTTAACCGCCGGGTATTTTCTGCGGCAGCATTTGTCTATTGTAAAAAGATTGAAAAAAAGCACTTCCAACGAGGGAAGATAGATCAGGATGGACATAAAATCTTTCGTTTCCTCCGCTATAAGATCCCAGCACAATCAGGCTGAGAATGATTTATTGCTTTTCTGCTGATACATCAGCCGGTCGACCTGCTGCAGGATCTCTTCAGCATCTACGTGGGGCGGCTGACAGACAAGAATGCCGGTGCTCACATGATTAAAGGGACAGGGCGCTTTCGGATCCCATTGGGGGCATTCCCTCAGCTGCCGGTGAAGCTCTTCCGGGATGATCCCCGGACACAGCGCGACAAACTCATCTCCGCCAAACCGGTAAACTCTTCCCGCTCCCTGTAAGATGGCCGAGCTGATTTCTGCAAACTGCTTCAGATACTGATCGCCTGCCATATGGCCATGCCGGTCATTGATCTGCTTAAAATGATCCAGATCCATAAACAGCACGGAAAATGTCTGATTTTCTGAAATCATATCATCCAGATGATTCCACAGCCCGGCCCGATTGCCGAGTCCTGTCAGAGTATCGTGGAAGACTGTGTATTCCAACTGATTCATCTTGATGGCATCCTGAATGATCTTGTACAAAATAAAATACGACGCATAGGTGGATGCCAGCAGCAAAAGCAGCACTGTGATCTTGGCCGGTGATGCAGGGCTGGAGACAAATACAAGATTTAAAATCAGAAGCGCCAGAAAATTCAGGCAGTTGTTCAGCGTCAGGTATCGATACCACTTTTTCTCGAAATATTGAAAATTTCCCAGGATAAACCGGTATTTGGGAAGAATCCAGCGATAAAATGGAGATATGGTCAGGAGAAAAAGCAGATTCTCCACTGCCAGAAGGCAGGCTGTGCTGTCGGGCAGGATGACTCCTGTGATCTGGAGAGACAGCGCAAGGATTCCCAATGTATAGACCCAGCAGTTGCAGATCAGGATAAATAAGAAAGTACGTTTTTCTTTATACAGATAGCCCAGGGGAATCAGGTACAGGAAGCCCGCAGCACTCAATTTTCCGTCGCCGCGGAGTGAGAGCGCCGGGGACAGAGCCCAAAAAAGCAGAAACAGGGCAGCGGAAAAGAGAAAAAGGGTCAGAAATGTTCTCTTTCCGGAATATTTTCTGCTGCAGCAGCGGTCTGCAGTAAATAAGTTGATGGCAGCAAGCTCCACAATTGGGAGAAAAATAATAGGCGGCATCATAAAAAGACTCCCGTTTATAAATTCTAAAGCCGACTCTATTTTAGCACATCAGGCCCCAAAATGAAAGGCGTAAAAAAGGCAGCGGGCAGCAACCCAAAGGTATTAACTAACAAAAAAATCGGATATTCCATGTTTCCAGAGAATTTTTTATAATATCCATAACAGAACAGCCGATTGATCTGTAGGATAAAACATATTGAAAAAAAGGAAAAGGAGTGACCTGAATTTATGAAAAAAGCAGTTACATTATTTGCAGCTTTGGCAGTTATGGGAATGCTGGCCGGGTGCGGGTCCAGCTCAGACACCGCAGACACACAGGCAGACACAGTCCAGCAGACAGCCTCAGAAACTGAGACCGAAGCGGAGACAACAGCGGCTGAGACATCGGAAGAGGAGACGTCAGAGGCAGAGAGCGCAGAGGAAAGCGAGAGCAGCGCAGAAGACGCCGGAAGCGCAGAGGGAAAAACACTGGTGGTATATTATTCTGCCACAGGGAATACAGAGGAAGTTGCAAACTATATCGCAAACGCCACCGGCGGGGAATTATTTGAGCTGGAGCCGGTTGAGCCGTACACCAGCGAGGACCTGAACTGGACGGATGAAAACAGCCGCGTTTCCGTAGAACATGAAAACCCGGATCAGAGAGATGTAGAACTGGTTTCCACTTCCGTAGACGATTGGGACTCTGTATCTACCATCTACATCGGATATCCCATCTGGTGGGGCATTGCCGCCTGGCCGGTGGATACTTTCGTAGAAGCCAATGATTTTACCGGTAAAACCGTCATCCCCTTCTGCACCTCCTCCTCATCCGAATTGGGTGAAAGCGGCCAGCTACTGGCTGATCTGGCCGGAACAGGAGAGTGGCTGGAAGGCATGCGGTTCCGCTCAGGCGTCGATGAGGAAGATGTGACAAGCTGGGTTGAGAGCCTGGGGCTGTAATATTTATCTAACGACTGAAAAGTCAGAAAGGAAGAGTAAACTATGAGTCAGCAGATTTACACGAAACTTAACAATGGCATCGAAATGCCCATGGCCGGCATCGGAACTTTTCTTCTGACGCCGGATCAGGCGGAAGCCTCCGTCTCAAGCGCCCTGCAGTACGGCTACCGCCTGATCGATACCGCCAATGCGTATGTCAATGAGAAAGCTGTAGGACGGGCCATCCGAAAATCCGGTCTGGATCGCAAAGACATTTTTCTGGAAACAAAGCTGTGGCCTTCCTTCTATGAACAGCCTGACGCGGTAGATAAGACTCTGGAACGCTTAGCCACCGATTACGTCGACCTCCTTCTGATCCATCAGCCTGCCGGCAATTATACAGCAGGTTACCGCCTGATGGAGAAGGCGTACCGGGAGGGAAAGGTTCGTGCAATCGGCCTTTCAAACTTCAGTCAGGAGCAAATTCAGGAGATTCTCAGCATCTGCGAGGTGAAGCCTTCCGTTCTTCAGACAGAGGTCCATCCGTATTCCCAGGAAAATGAGCTGAAAAAATTCCTTGCAGGCGAGGGCATCGTCATCCAGGCCTGGTACCCTCTTGGCCATGGGGATCAGGCGCTGCTTCAGGAGCCGGTCTTTGCTGAGCTCGGCCGCAAATATCAGAAGAGCAGCGCACAGATCATTCTCCGCTGGCATATCCAGGCCGGAAATATTGTGATTCCCGGCTCCAAAAATCCGGACCACATCAGGGCCAACTTCGATCTGTTTGATTTTGAGCTGACGGAAGACGAGATGGCCAAAATCGGCGCTCTGAACCAGAACAAGAGGTACTATACCAGCACTCCGGAATTGCTGAAAAAATATGCGGAGATGGTACCGCCTGTAGACGAACAGAAATAATCTGTGCTGCCGCACTGGCAATTTCCAAATTGAATAAAAAGTCGATGAAGACTCCCGGAAGCAGTTGCTGCTCCGGGAGTTTATGCATTTACAGATGCATATTTTCCGATTATAATATTACCAGCTAGATAATTGGAGCTGTTCACAGCAGACAGCTGCCTGCACAGAAAGGGAGGCCCGCTTATGTATAACACCCAACTGGAAACCTTTATCGTCGTCGCAGATCTCGGCAGTTTCAACAAGGCCGCCGAGACCCTGTACATCACGCCGCCTGCAGTTACAAAACAAATCAATCTTCTGGAAAACGATCTGGGATTACAGTTGTTCGTAAGAACCCACAGAGGTCTTATCCTGACAGAAGCAGGCAAATCCTTGTATAAAGATGCAAAATATATCATACAATACTGCAAAGAATCTGTCGAGCGGGCCAAAAAAGCCATGCAGGAAAAAGACTACGTGATCCGGCTGGGGACATCCCCCATGACGCCGGCCGAGCCGCTGATGGAAGTGTGGAACCGGGCGCAAAAAAAGTACCCGGAAATCAAGCTGCAGCTTATCCCCTTTATAAATACCCAGGAGAATGCCAGGGAAATTCTGAAAAATCTCGGCAGCAATATCGATATCGTAGCCGGAATTTTTGATGATACGATGCTGAAGCTGCGCCAGTGCGCCGGGCTGGAACTTTCCAGGCAGCCCATCTGCTGTGCGGTCTCGGCTAATCACCGGCTGGCAGAAAAAAAACGGCTCTCCGTCCAGGATCTGTATGGAGAAAATTTTCTTATGATGCACAGGGGATGGAGCAACTATGTAGATGATCTCAGAGATCACATCTGGAAAAATCACCCCCAGATCCATGTGGTGGATTTCGATATCTACAGCGTGGATATCTTTAACCGCTGTGAAAACAGCAATGACATTCTGATGGTCGTGGAAAACTGGAAAAACGTCCATCCTCTGCTGCGGGTGATCCCCGTTGACTGGAACTACACCATTCCTTACGGCATCCTGTATTCTCCGGATCCCTCCGGCCTGGTAAAACGGTTTCTGGAAGCCATCATGGATACCGGCACAGGAAAAAAGTCATAATTACAGTGCCAGCTTCTTGACATTCCGCCCCTCTTCTTTATATAATATACCTATACCCATATAGGTATATAAGAGGAGGGATCCTAATGGAACAGCTGGAAAAATTTTTGGAATGGGGCGGTGTGAAGCGGGAGATCAGCTGTCTGGTAATTTCCGGAATCGCGCTGGCCGCAAGCCTCTTACACTTCAGACCCTTTGGAGTTGATCCGGCGTGGATCGCAATCATCCTGTGCGGCATCCCCATTATTCTGGAAGCCGTCATCGGGCTGGTAACGGAATTTGATATTAAGGCAGATGTGCTGGTCTCCCTGGCGCTCATCGCTTCCGTCATCATCGGTGAGAGCTTTGCCGCCGGGGAAGTGGCCTTTATCATGCAGTTGGGAGCTTTGCTGGAAGATCTGACAGTGGCGAGAGCCAGGGCCGGGATCAAAAAGCTGGTGCACCTGACCCCCCGCACAGCCAGGAAACTGTCAGACGGCACGGAAACCATTATCCCGGCGGAGCAGGTACAGATTGGCGATATTCTGAGGGTGCTTCCCGGGGAAACGATCCCTGTAGACGGGGTCATTCTGTCCGGACAGACCTCCGTCAACCAGGCCGTTATGACGGGTGAATCCCTTCCGGTAGATAAAGGGGCAGGGGACAGCGTTTCCAGCGGAACCGTCAACCAGTTCGGCTCTTTCGACATGAAAGCTTCCAGAGTGGGAGATGACAGCTCAATTCAGCGCATGATCCGGCTAGTTCAGTCCGTAGATGCCGGAAAAGCCAAAATCGTAGGGATCGCAGACCGCTGGGCCACATGGATTGTAGTAATAGCTCTGACTGCGGCGGTTCTGACCTGGCTCATCACCGGACAGATCATCCGGGCAGTTACCATTTTAGTTGTATTCTGCCCCTGCGCCCTTGTCCTCGCCACCCCCACTGCCATCATGGCGGCCATCGGCAATGCGACAAAACATGGCTTTCTCGTGCGGGAGGGCGACGCCCTGGAACGCCTGGCAGGGGTATCATACATCACATTCGACAAGACCGGAACACTGACCTGCGGGACGCCGGAAGTCGCTACAGTGGTAAGCTGCGGCCAGATAAGCGAGCAGGAACTCTATCGCCTGACTGCCAGCGCGGAGCTGCGCTCCGAGCATCCGCTGGGAAAGGCCATCGTAAGCTGTTATAAAGCTCAGCAAGCCGGTGATATTCCTCAGCCACAGCAGTTCCAGATGATCCCCGGGCAGGGAGTTCGGGCAGAGGCAGAGGGCAGAGAGATCCTCGCAGGCAACGCGGAATTATTTGCAGCAAACCACATTGTTCTGCCGGATTCTATTCAAGAACTGGCCGGGCAGTATCTGAATCAGGGCTGTACCCTGATTTATATCGCCGTGGATCAAAAAGCGGCCGGTTTTATCGCTCTGTCTGATACACTGCGCCAGGACGCCCCTGACACAATCCGAAAAATCAGGGCCGCCGGGGCAGAGCCCATCCTCCTGACCGGAGACCATGAAACCGCCGCTAATCACATGGCAGGCAAGCTGGGGATCACCCAGGTCTATGCAAATTGCCTTCCGGAAGATAAGCTGAACCGGATCGACGAATACCAGAAATCCGGGAAGCAGATCTGCATGATCGGCGATGGAATCAACGATGCTCCTGCACTCAAAAAGGCCTGGGTGGGGATTGCCATGGGCGGGGTCGGGAGCGACATTGCAGTAGATGCCGCTGACATCGCGCTGATCAATGACAAGATCCGTGAGCTTCCCCATCTGCTGTATCTGGCCAGAAGGATGATGGTCACGATCAAGTGCAATCTGACATTCTCCATGACGTTAAACTTCATCGCCATTATTCTGGCCATTACCGGCGTTTTGAACCCGGTTGTAGGCGCGCTGGTCCACAATGCCGGTTCTGTCCTGGTCATCGTCAATTCTGCATTACTGCTGAACTGGGAAAAAAGGAGCAGTGAAAAGCTCCAGGTATAAACAGAAAAACTAATCGGGACTTCTGCTGAAGTCCCGTTTTTTTTATAATAAATACAGAGACAGGCGTGCTGCCGGCGTGGCACTGTCAGATTGCATATGTTAGTCAATGCGTAAAGGGGAGTTGGATATGAACAACTTTATATTTGAAAATTTCACAAAAATTTATTTTGGAAAGGGTTGTGTAAAAGAGTATCTGGCATCTCTGATCAGAGAATATCAAACAGTCATGCTGGCTTACGGAAGGGGATCCATCAAACGAAACGGAATCTACGACGAGATTCTGCTCATTCTAAAAAGAGAGGGGAAGACCATCATCGAATTTCAGAACATTCTGCCCAACCCCACCTATCAGAAAGTGCTGGAGGGGGCAGAGCTGGCCAGAACCTTCCATGTGGAGATCATCCTCGCAGTAGGGGGCGGTTCTGTGATCGACTGCTGCAAGGCAGTCTCCATGGCCGCCGTCTACAGGGGCGATCTCTGGGCAGACTACTGGGAGCGGAAAGGGATCGTAGATTTCGAGCCAATCCCCCTGGGAGCTGTGGTAACTGCAGCCGGAGCGGGAAGCGAATCCAACGGCACCGCCGTAATAACCAACGAAGAGTGCAAAATACAGACAGGGCGGGATTACGTGAAGTGCAGCCCCAGATTTGCGCTGATGGATCCGTCCTACACCTGCAGCGTGCCTCAGAAACAGGCCGTCTCCGAAGGTTTTGACATTCTGTCCCGCATTATGGAGACGTATTTCAGCTATCCCGACGAGGATAATGTGTCGGATAACATTTCGGAAGCCCTCATGGGCAGCGTGATCCGGAATCTGGAGGCCCTCATAGAGGATCCAGGCGATTACACGGCCCGCAGCAATCTGTTCTGGGATTCTTCCATGGCTGACAACCGGATTATCCAGCTGGGGAAGCAGTGCGATTTTCAGTGTCATCAAATGGCTCATCAGCTGAGCGCCTACAGGGACTGCAACCACGGAGAAGTGCTTGCAGTTCTTCATCCCGTGTATTACCGGCACATCTACCGGGCAGGTCTGGGGAAATTTGTGCGTTTTGCAGAGCAGATCTGGAACGTTCCCAGAGAAGGGAAGAGCGATGATGAGATGGCGCTGGCGGGAATCCGCGCCCTGGAGCACTTTATCAAAGGCCTGGGGCTGCCGGGAAGACTGCGGGATCTGGGATTTTCCGACCGCTCCCAGCTGGATGCGATCGCCGATTCCTGCAGGATCCCCGGCAGCAGCTACAAGCCGATCACTCACCGGGAGATCCGGATGATTTTTCAGGAATGCTTTTAGGCTATTTGAATCTATAATCCTGGAAGTTAAAAGGCCAGATTACTCACCCCCGAATCTCTGTAGACAGGTATTCAGAGATTCGGGTTTTTACTTTTATTTTCTGCCGTTTGAATGTATAATAGACGGTAGAGGAAAACGTTCAGGGTAGTTGGTACAGGAAAGAGGAAAGTATGAAAGAAAAACTGGAAAAGTGGGAGCCAGAAGTCAGCCTGGAACCGTTAAAGGACAGGAAGAGCCTTCATGACTTTCAGGAAGAGGCAGAAAGGGCGCTGAAGAAGTTCCCCGGGGGTACTGTCGCTATCTTCAATATGCGGCAGTTTAAATATATCAACGAATGCTATGGGAGAGAAACTGGCGACAGGCTGCTGGCAGGAATCATCTCAGCCATGAAACAGCGCAAAAAAGATAACGAACTGTTTTACTGGATTGGCGGAGATATTTTTTATGTGTTTATCAACCGGTGGGAACGGTCTTATGTCCGGCAGCGGCTGGAGAGCTATATCCTCGGCGGCACCAAAGTTTCAGAAAAAATATTGAAAAATTCCCAGGTTTCCTTTTACTGTGGAGCAATTGTTTCTTATTCTGGGTCAAAAGAAGAGAACTATTCCCTGGAGCAGATGCTGACCCATGTCATGTACGCTCTGGCGAAGGCGAAAGAATATCCTGGGAATAAAATCTGGTTTTTTGACGCAGAGCTTCACAAAAAAGAACTTCAGGAAAACAATGTGGAGCTTCAGATGCAGCGTGCTTTAAGTATGGGAGAGTTTGAACTCTATCTGCAGCCAAAAGTAGATCCGCTCACCCGTTGTTTGAAAGGTGCCGAGGCCTTGGTCCGGTGGCGGATGCCTGGAGGAGTATTTATGTCTCCGGGAGAATTTATGCCTGTTTTCGAGAGAACCGGTTTCAGCAGCCGGCTGGATCAGCATATGCTGCAGGAAGTGGGAAGACTGCTTTATAACTGGAGAAAGCAGGGTCTAAAGCCCATACCGGTTTCCGTCAATTTGTCCCGGAGAACCTTATATGAGGAGTCTTACATCAGAACCCTGGAATGGGTAAAAGAAAATTATCAGATTGACGATGGAGAGATTACCCTTGAAATTCTGGAAAGTATGGCGTTCGGGAACCTGATAAAAGCCAATGAACTTCTGGAAAAGGTAAAGAATATGGGGTATCTGATTTCCATGGATGATTTTGGAAGCGGCTACTCTTCTCTGAATGTGCTGGCAAAGCTGAAGATTGACGAGTTAAAAATCGATCAGGCGTTTCTCCGCGGAATCACGGCAGACAGCAGGGAAAAACTCATTCTGGAAACAATCGTAAGGCTGGCTAAAGATCTGAACATCCCAACAGTAGTAGAAGGCGTAGAGACTGCGGATCATGAGGAGCTGGTTCGGTCGTTAGGCTGTGATTGTGCTCAGGGATTCCTTTACAGCAAGCCCATGCCTGCCGAAGATTTTACGGATCAGTTTATGAAAAAAGGCGGGTGCCAGTATAAGTTTCAAATACTATGAACATCAGGTTCCAATAAGGAGGATCATTTTGAGTGAGACAAAGAAAAAAATAGCTGACACCTTTATAAAATTGTTGGAATCAAGCCCATATTCTAAAATATCCATAAAAGATATCTGCACGGCAACCCCCACAAGCCGCAATACTTTTTATTATTATTTCGAGGGAAAAGAGGCTGTTGTGGAGTGGATCGCGTCACAGCACTACCTTAAATACTGCCTTCCATATTTTAAAATAAAGCAGGATAATATTGCCGCCAAATCTTTTTTTCAATATATCCTTGACTACAGATCTTTCTACACGGCTATCTTTAAAGTGGATCAGGGCAGTCTTCTTCAAAAATGCTTGAGAGCCGCCTACGACCTGGGACTGGAGAAGCAAAATGTGCTGGAATACGCAAAACCAGTGGTAAACAGAAATGAAAAGGTAGACTATCATCTGTGCCTGTGCTACTGCAATGCCGGAACCGCCGCTGTGGTTTCTTCCTGGATCGAAGGCGGGATGAGGATACCCATCGAAAAAATGGCTCGTGATCTGTCAATGATGATGACAAACTCACTGGAAGAAATTCGTGATCACTACTTATATTGATGAGTGATGTTTTTATCGATGCTGTAATATTACAAAAAGGCCTGTATGTAATCAAAATCAGACATACAGGTCTTTTTGTGTGTATTTTTAGGTTATTCTATCAATATTGACAATTGTCTGTGATTGGCAATATTGATAAAATATTGACATAAAGCTTGTTGCATTTAGTTAATTTCACTAAGGAGGGTTGATTTTTATGTCAGTAGGAGGCCTTGATATTGAAGTTCAGGTGCCGGAATTTTCCAGAGGTAAAAAAACAACAGCCAGAAAAAAGAAGACAAATCCACTTAAAAGCTACGTAAAAGATAAGATCGTACCGTTGAGCGAAGTAACGGCTCATATCGATCCGTCCAAATGCGTCAACTGTGGGACCTGCAGGGAGATTTGTCCCGCAAACGCCATCGAAGAAAACCAGAGAATCATCTGCCACGTCTGTCCGGCTTGCACCGAAAAACCGGGCATGTCTCCTCAGCGTGTTGACGCAATCGCTACCGAATGTTCCTGTACGACTGCGTGCCCGCTCCACGTATCACCTCAGGGCTATATCGTCTGGCAAAAGCCGGCCTGTACAAAGAAGCCTTCCAGCTTATCTGGAACAAGAATCCTCTTCCATCGGTATGCGGCAGCGTATGTCACCATCCCTGTGAAGACGCATGCAAACGGGGTCTTCTGGTGGATCATCCGCTGAAAATACGCGGAATCAAAAAATACCTTTCCGTTACGCAGGACATTGACCTGCCGAAATACAGAAAACTCTATGATGAAACCATCGCAATTATCGGAGCAGGCCCGGCTGGTCTTACAGCAAGCCACTATCTGGCCAGCATGGGATATGAAGTTACTGTTTTTGAAAGTACTGCCGAAGCCGGCGGCATGTTAAAGCAGGGGATCCCGGAATTTCGTTTGAACCGCGAACTGGTTGACCGGGATATTGCCCGCCTGGAGGAGGCCGGCCTCGATATCCGTCTAAATTCCCGTATCAGCCGCCACCGCATGGAAGAACTCCGGGATAAGTATGATATTGTCCTGATCGCCGCCGGAACGCCCAATTCAAAAAGCCTTGAGCTTCCCGGCTGGAGGCTTGCAGGCGTTATGCCTGCCCTCACATTTATGAGGCAGGTCAACCACAATATGGAAGCAGAACGCCATGTGGGCCAGATTTTTAACTTCAAAGACGGAGAAGCCGTTATCATAGGCGGCGGCAGCGTTGCTGTCGATGCCGCCCGCACGGCAATCCGAACAGGAGCCTCAAAAGTAACCGTCGTTTCCCTGGAGACCGGCAGCGACCTACCTGCCCACCCGTGGGAAAAGGCAGAAGCAGAAGAAGAGGGCGTTGTTTTTATCGGAGGATACAGCCCGGTAGAATACCAGGCCGACCTGTTCCCCGCCCTGAAAAGCGTGAAATTTGCAAAGGTAACCAGCTTTGAAAAAGATGAAAACGGGAAAATTTCCTTTGTGACAGACCCTGAAGACACTATGGAAATCAAAGCTGACTGGGTAGTGGAAGCGATCGGTCAGGCTCCGGACAGTATCTGGAAAGAGTATGAAGATGAAAAAGATATCTTCTTTGCCGGAGATATCGCAGGGGGCAATTGCTCTGTAGTAGACGCTATGGCGAATTGGCGCGAAGCTGCCATTCGCATCGATGCCGCTCTGCGGGGGCGCGAAACCAAAAATGATATGCAGGAACACAGCCTTACTCTGGCTCCGGTGATGGAGAAGATATTCCCATACAATAGAAGGAAAAATGTTCGTCCGGAAATTCCCAAGCGAAAAGCTGAGGAAAGAATCCGGGATTTCGGCGAAGCAGAAGGTGTACTGGCAGAGGAGCAGCTGCGGGAAGAAATTTTAAGCTGTCTGCAGTGCGGGTATGAAGTGGTAGATCCTGAGAAATGCATCGCATGCGGCATGTGCCAGAAATTATGTCCGAAAGGCGATGTTATAACCATGGAAGCAAAAGGAGGGAATGCTCGATGAAGAGGCAGGTTGTAGTAGTTGGAGCGGGCCCGGGCGGTTCTTCCGCAGCGTTCTATCTGGCCCAAAAAGGACTTGATGTTATCCTTGTAGATAAAGAGACCTTTCCGCGGGAAAAAGTTTGCGGCGATGCTTACCAGTCATCCCTGTATCCGTTATTTAAGGAAATGGGGATCTACGAAGAGATGGAGGCAAACCTCCAGGTAATGGCAAAGTACATACGCCAGTTCGGTCCAGGGGAAGAAGAAGTGGTATTTAAGGTTGAAAGCGGCGAGTGGGCTATTCCAAGGCGTATAGGAGACGATATTATCCGTCGGGCTGCTGTCCGTGCAGGAGTCGAGTGGATGGAAGGTTTCGAGGGAACAGAACTGATCATCAAAAAAGGCAGAGTGATGGGTGTCAAAGGCATCTACAATAATCAGGACATGATCATCGAAGCCGACCTTACTGTAATCGCCAATGGAAGTCATTCTATACTGGCAAGGCAATTGGGTATTTTTAACAATGATCCCGGATTATACATGTTTGCAATTCGCGGTTACTGGGAAAATGTAAAAAATTTGGAACCCGGAACATGCTGCTGGGTGTACGATACGGACTGGATGCCTGTTGTGGATCAGGCCCTTGTAGATGAACACTTCTTCCAGCCGATTTGGATCAATTCTCTGGATGAGGAAGGGACGAAAGCCTCTGTCGGATGCTGCGTGTCAGAAGGTCTGCTCCGGGGACACGGGATGTCCATAGATGAATATTTTAACTACTGGTTAAAGCATTCTGTCCCGGGGAACCGCTACCTGAAAGATGCCCGCTGCGTAGACGGCATGAAAGGATGGAGACTTCCCTGCTGCAGTAAAATCGAGAAAAATTATGCTGCCGGAGCTATGGTGATCGGAGACGCGGCATCAGCGCCAGATCCATGTTATTATTACGGTGTTTCCCCCGCTATGTATGGAGGCAAATTCTGCGCCGACATAGCAGAAGAGGCGTTTGCCGAAAACGACTTTTCAGAAGAAAAACTTTCAGAGTTCCAGAAGCGCCTGGGCGCAATGTACGATCCCATCTGGGCACAATACGTAGAAATTCGCAAAAAAATCGTTGGGAACAGAGATGTGGCACGGGATCTGATCCTCACATGCCGGAATAAGCCAGAGTATCCGGATATCTATTACGGTGCATGCTTCAGTGAGTATATGCAGAAAGTATTCAATTCAAGTGCAAAAATGTCCTTCGGCAATCAGCTCGCCGGTCGTGACTAAAAACATGTTCAAAATAAGCTCGCCTCAAAACGAGCTTATTTTATTTCATAGCCCCCCGACTTCTACGAAGAAAAACGCTTCAATGAGAAATGATGGTTGCTTAATTTCAAAAAAGCACTTATAATTATATTTCGTATTGCATTATGTTGAATCGTATGACACGATAATAGAAAAGGAAATTTTTTATGAGAAAACTAGCATTAAGTGATGAAATTTTGCTGTCTGTCCAGCAGCCCGCCCGTTACATCGGGGGCGAAATCAATTCGGTCATGAAGGACCCGAAAAAGGTGGACATCCGCTTTGCCATGTGCTTTCCGGACGTATATGAGATTGGAATGTCCCATCTGGGAATGCAGATTTTATATGACATGTTTAACCGCAGGGATGATATTTACTGTGAGCGGGTTTTTTCGCCCTGGATGGATCTGGACAAGCTGATGAGAGAGCAGGATATCCCGCTTTTTGCTTTGGAATCTCAGGATCCGGTGCGGGACTTTGATTTTCTGGGAATCACCCTGCAGTATGAAATGTGCTACACCAATATCCTGCAGGTACTGGAATTGTCCAAGATCCCCCTCCATTCCTGGGAGCGAACCATGGCAGATCCCTTTGTAATAGGAGGCGGGCCCTGCGCCTACAATCCGGAGCCGCTGGCAGATTTTTTTGATCTGTTTTATATCGGCGAGGGTGAGACCGTTTATTATGAACTGATGGATCTTTATAAAGAATGGAAAAAACAGGGGAAGAGCAGAAAGGAATTTCTGGAGGCAGCAGCGGAAGTTCCGGGGATTTATGTCCCCTCTTTTTATGAGGTTGCTTATAAGGAAGACGGTACGATTTTGAGTTTCACTCCGACCAACCCTCACGCAAAGGAAAAAATCGTAAAGGAACTGGTGGTCAATCCGGACGATGCCACTTACATTGAAAAGCCTCTGGTTCCCTTTATTAAAGTTACCCAGGACAGAGTGGTTCTGGAGATCCAGAGAGGCTGCATCCGGGGCTGCCGTTTCTGCCAGGCCGGAAATGTTTACCGCCCTCTTCGGGAGCACAGTCTGGATTATCTGAAAGACTACGCATACAAAATGCTGAAAAGCACCGGGCACGAAGAGATATCCCTGAGTTCCTTAAGTTCCAGCGATTATACGGAATTGGAGGGCCTTGTGACCTTTCTCATTGATGAATTTCAGGGAAAGGGGGTCAACATTTCCCTCCCCTCTCTGCGGATCGACGCCTTCTCTCTGGATGTTATGAGCAAAGTCCAGGATGTGAAAAAAAGCAGCCTGACCTTTGCCCCGGAAGCCGGCTCTCAGCGGCTGCGGGATGTCATCAACAAGGGGCTGACCGAAGAGGCGATCCTCTCCGGGGCCGCCGAGGCGTTCCGAGGCGGGTGGAACCGTGTCAAGCTGTATTTCATGCTGGGTCTTCCCACGGAAACAGTGGAGGACATGGAGGGCATCGCCCTGCTTTCCGAGAAAGTAGCGGAGACGTACTACGAGGAAGTGCCGAAGGAAAAGCGTCAGGGAAAGGTTCAGGTTACGGCCAGCTCCTCCTTCTTTGTGCCCAAACCCTTTACCCCCTTCCAGTGGGCCAGAATGTGCACCAAAGAAGAATTTTTAGAAAAAGCCAACATTGTCCGTGGAAAATTCCGGGAGATGCTCAATTACAAGAGTCTTCGGTACAACTGGCATGAGGCCGATCTGACCGTACTGGAGGGTGTATTTGCCAGAGGCGACCGCAAGACCGGGGCTTTGCTGGAAGAAGCCTACAGAAACGGCGCGCTCTATGATTCCTGGTCAGAATGTTTCCGCAACGACATCTGGATGAAGGCTTTTGAGACCTGCGGCCTGTCCGTTGATTTTTACACCACCAGGGAGCGGAACACGGATGAGATCTTCCCATGGGATTTTATCGATGCCGGTGTCTCCAAAGAATTTTTGAAACGAGAATGGCAGAATGCCTTAAATGAAACCGTAACGCCCAACTGCCGCCAGAGATGTTCCGGCTGCGGCGCAATGCGCTGGAAAGGAGGAGTCTGCTATGAAAATAAGAATTAAATTTTCCAAACAGGGAGAGATGAAATTTATCGGCCATCTGGATGTGATGCGGTATTTCCAAAAGGCTATGCGCCGGGCCGATGTAGATATTCGTTACAGTGAGGGGTTCAGCCCTCATCAGATCATGTCCTTCGCCTCCCCGCTCAGCGTAGGTCTGACCAGCAACGGGGAATATATGGACATTGAAGTTCATTCCACCGGATCATCCGAGGAAATGATTCGCCGTATTAATGAGGTGTCCGTGGAGGGCATCCGGGTTCTCAGCTACCGACTGCTCCCGGATAAGGCGCCAAACGGCATGGCTGCCGTCGCTGCCGCTGATTACACCATCCAGTTCCGGCCAGGCTATGAGCCGGAAAATGAAACAGACTGGTTCCAGGGGCTTCTGGATTTTTTAAGCCGGCCATCTATCCCGGTTTTAAAAAAGACCAAAAAGGGCGAAAAGGAAATGGATCTGAAGCCTCTCATCTATGAGAGCCGGACTCTTCTGTGTCCCGTCCCGGAGGAGAAGCAGGAGGTGGCCGGGCGCAGTCTGGCTCCCGGTGTTCTTCTGAAGCTCTCTGCCGGAAGCAGCGCCAACGTTAAGCCGGAAATGGTTCTGGATGCCTACTGCAAAGAGACCGGCCAGGAATTGTCGGAATTTGCTTTTCTGATTCAGCGGGAAGAGCTTTATGCCAGACAGTCCGGGGATGCGGAATCCACAGAGGGCGACGTCCTGATTCCGCTGGACGCTGTCGGGGAAGAGATTTCATAAAAAGGAGAATTCATTGAACTACCATTCGTCCGTACACACGAAATTGATTATAACAGAATATAAGAACCACATTGCTTCTGTGCTGACAGAAAACAGCAAGCCGGTTCAGATCGCTTTAGAGCCCAGGTCACAGCATTCGATCCTGGGCAATATCTATGTGGGAAGAGTTCAGAAGATCGTAAAAAATATTGATGCCGCCTTCATTCGGATCAATGAAGATCTGACCGGGTATTACAGCCTGACGGACAATCGGCGGCACTGGATTCTTCGATCCGGGATCCCATCTCAGTCAGAGAACTGCTCGCTGAAAGAGGGGGACCAGCTTCTTGTCCAGGTTTCCAGGGAAGCTGTAAAAACAAAGGCACCCGTATTGACTTCAAATCTTTCCCTGACAGGGAGATACTGTGTCCTGACCACAGGTTCCAGTCTGATCGGTTTTTCCTCCAAAATCTCTTCCCGCTCCTGGAAGGATGCCGTTCGGACCTTACTGGATGAGGCCGGCGTTTCCCAGTGGGGACTCATTGTGCGAACCAATGCAAAAGAAGTTCCTCCTGAGCGGATTCTGGAAGAATACGCAGAGCTGAAAGAGCGGCTCATCCGCCTGATCGAGGAATGCAACTACCGGACGCCGGGAAGCATCCTCTATCAGTCTCCGGCCGGATATGTGACAGACCTGAAAAGCACCTATTTCGGGAGCCTGGAAGCTATCGTCACCGATGGCCCGGAGATTTATGACACGTTAAAAACCTATCTCTCTACCTGCCAGCCGGAAGACCTTCAGAAACTGACTCTGTATCAGGATCCCCTGCTTTCTCTGTCAGCCCTCTACAGTCTGGAGACAGCCATCACACAGGCGCTTCAGCCCAGGGTATGGTTAAAGTCCGGCGGCTATCTTGTGATCGAACCAACCGAGGCTATGACGGTGATTGACGTGAACTCAGGGAAATTTTCGGGGAAAAAGCAATTTCGCGAAACAGTCCTGAAAACCAATCTGGAGGCGGCCAGGGAAGTAGCCCGCCAGATGCGTCTCAGAAATCTCTCAGGGATTATCGTCGTTGACTTTATCGATATGGAAGAGGAGGAGGACAGACTTGCCGTGATGGAAGCTTTAAAAGAGCAGGTCCAGAAGGATCCGGTCAAAACGACTGTCGTTGACATGACCCTTCTGAATCTGGTGGAGATCACCCGCAAAAAAGTCAGGCGTCCCCTCTTAGAGCAGGCTGCTGGTCTTTTGCGGCCGCCGATAGTTAAAAATAGCAAGCAGACAGACCAGGATAACATTGACTGACAAGGTACTGATGGCTGCCGTCATTCCGGTCTGATCAGCCACCATTCCGATGATCTGAGGGGTGATGATCCCGCCCACCGCAGAGATCGCGGTGAGGATAGACATTCCGACGGTTGATCCCATAATGAGGCTTCCTGCGTTTGCAATGCTCGTAGGGTAAATTCCAGCCAGAAAAAATCCCAGACCTGCCAGAGATATGGTAATAACAGGGAGACTTTTTGTGGCAATCAAAAGGAAAAAGCACAGAGCGCTTCCAAAAGCATCCATCAGGATAATTTTTTTCTTCGGCCAACTCTTTGACAGTCTGGCACATACCAGCCTTCCGGCCATGATGACCAGCCAGGTTACGGAGACCATTGTGGTGGCAAAGGCCTCACTCATCACGCCTGTGCTCTGTAAATATGTGACAAACCATCCATTGATGCAGTTTTCCGTCCCCAGATAAAAGAAAAGCAGAAAGGCTATGCAGTAAAAGCCTGAATTTTTCAGAAAGCTGCGGTCCTTCGGTATCTCTCCCTGTTTCCATCCCTTCCTTTTCTCTGTAAGTCTGGGATCCGGGACAATCCGATAATCCAATATATGGTAGGAGATTGCAGAGGAAGCTGCCAGTGCAGCCAGCATACAAAGGCTGACTTTCCAGCCAATACCCGCAGAGATTAAAATTCCAATCATAAAGGGTGACAAAAACGCACCTACTGCAAACGAACAGTGGAGGAGATTCAGCTCTTTGCCGGATCCTCCGCTGATTTTATTTACGATCAGGTTGTTGATCAGCGTAATCGATCCCCGGGATATTCCAAGGAGAAAAATCAGAACATACATAACCGGAATCGAGGGCAGGAGAGTGAAGCCCAGAAGGCACACCGGCACCATAGACGCCGCAATTGTCATTGATCTCTTGTGCCCCATCTGTCCGGCCGCTGCAGGATAGATAAAACTTGCCAGCAGGTTGCCGATTGCCATAAAAGACAGCAGGCCTCCGGCCAGAGCATAGTTCATTCCGGCTTCTTCAATCAGAGACGGGAGAATCGCCCCGAAAGACAATGTGACCATTCCACTGACCGCATATCCATAGCAGCAGCGGTAAAAACTTACATTCTGCGTTTTCATAGAAGTACCTCTTTTGTTTTCATGATTGGCCCTGAGCCGTAACTCATTATATCAAGATTTTCATAAAATACAATATGAAATGTTGCATATGCCAGACATGTATGGTAAAATGAACTCGTT
>CAJFOF010000060.1 GCA_904395885.1 uncultured Lachnospiraceae bacterium | reverse complement strand
GTCTTGTCTGCAGTTCCGTCTGCATTGTATTTCAGAGAGAAATCCTGGGTGACAGAATACTGATCTCCGATAAAATAGTGAAACGTAACCTCCATAGGCTGTCCGTTACTGTACCAGTAGATGGACTGCTTTAGCAAAGGAATATTTTTGGTGCCGATCAGCTTTGCCTGCTGGTCAGTCGGAAGTTTGGCGCACAGTTCCATATGGCCGCTGGATCTGGTGATGCCCACCTCCTGGGTGTATTTGGTAAAAGATTCCTCCAGCTTGCTGATATCAATATTGGGTATGATAAGGGAAGACACATAAGTGTAGCTGATACAGATAAGCTTATCATTGGCATACCGCCCTCTGACAAAGTGGTGGATATATTTTTCAGAGGCAGAAAAAAATCCCTTTGTTTCCGCTGCATCTGAAGCCTGGATCAGACTGTACTTAATCAGCTTTGTTCTGGGCGTCTGACCGGAACGCCTGACCAGTTCGGTGAAGCTCTCCGACATGGTCAGAGCTTTGTTGATGGATCTTTTATAATCGTGAGACACAAAAGATCCGTTTCCGGGGATCCGTTTTACGTATCCCTTTGCTGCAAGTTCGTTCATAGCTTTGTTGACCGTCATATGGCTGGATTCAAATTTTTCGCAGATCCATGGTTCTGGCGGCAGAGGTTCATTTTCTTTGTAGGTACCGCCCTCTATTTCTTTTTGAAAATATAGGACAATTGCCTTGGATTTCGTTGTTTTTCCCATACCTTCCTCCTTCTGATTGATTTGGTTCGGTATTCTGCGGTGAGCACAGAAACCGGTATGCACAGGGATGCAATGTTGTATGAGCAGTGGCGCTCGATTCCGCTCCGCTTCATCTCGCTTACGGGCTTCGCCCTATGCCAGAAGATAGCAGGTGGTCGGCTTCTGCGTAAACGCCGCGCAGACCGCCTGCTATCTTTAGGCACACTGCTCATTGCCATTGCAAATATTATACCATAGCATTTGGAAAAATTAAAGGATAAATATATATTTATTGTTGACAAAATAGTAAAATGTGGTATTATAAATATATATTTACTATAAAGAGGCCTCGCAATAGTATATATTAACTGAGAAGCGTAAATGCAAAGGAGGTATTGGTATGACAGAAATTTCAGTAATGGCTTTGATACTGATCTTATGTATTACGACGCTGGGCGTATTAGATCAGTACTCGGTGCAGATGGGATTTTATTCCCCACTGTTTTCCGGAACTCTTACTGGATTGGTTTTGGGGGATATTCAGACAGGATTGGTCGTGGGAGCGACTCTTCAATTAATGTCTTTGGGAATTGCACATTACGGGGGAGCAACGATACCGGATTACTTTTCCGCATCGATTATGGGGACAGCCTATGCGATAATTTCGGGAAATGGGGCCGAATACGGCATCGGTTTGGCGATTCCGATCGCACTCTTGCTGACTCAGCTTGATATTCTGGCCAGAATGAGCCATTCCATTTGTAAACACTACATGGATCGCTATATTGAAACTCTGGATTATCGTAAATTCACAATCGCTCATGTGATCGGAGGGGGCACATGGATCCTTTCCAGAGTTTTCCCGGTATTTATCGGCCTGGTATTTGGCGAAGCAGTGGTAAGCGCCATTAATGCCGTGATTCCAGATTGGATCATGTCAGGCCTGCAGGCGGCAGGAAAAATCCTTCCGGCTATGGGTATTGCGATTCTGCTGAAATATCTGCCATTTAAAAAGTATCTGGCTTACTTTTTGCTGGGGTTTGTAATGCTGGCCTACGGAGATTCGATTTTTACGATTCTGGCTGTAGCAATTATAGGTACCGCGTTGGCATTGATTCATTACCAATCGATTACGAGCGTAAAAGCGGCCCCGGCTGCTGTTTCTGGAGATGACGAGGAGGTAGAAATTGATGAGTAGACAGTTATCGAAAAAGACCCTTCAGAAAGTGTGCTGGCGCAATATGTTTCCTTTCCAGTGGAGCTGGAACTATGAGACTATGCAGGGAAGCGGCTACGGATGGGTCGTGTGGCCGGCGATGAAAGAATTGTATGGGGACGATCCGGAAAAGATGAAAGAAATGCTGCGTGCAGAGTCCGGCTATTTCAACACGACCCCAGCTATGTCGCATCTGATTGTGGGAGCAGATCTGGCTCTTCAGGAAGAGCTGGGAACAGAATCTAAGGACATGGTTATGGCGATGAAATCCGGGTTGATGGGACCCTTCGCCGGTGTAGGAGATACGATTTTTCTGGCTATTTACAGGGCGGTCTTCTTCTCCATCGCATCTTATTTTGCGCTGGACGGTGTGCCCTTTGGGCTTCTGATTCCGATTATTACCGGTTTGTTTATCATTTTTACAAGATATAAATTTACGTTTCTGGGCTATTCTCAGGGAAAAAAACTGGCGTCAGAATTTGCTGACAGAATCGCTCCCATTACAGAATGCGCTTCTATTCTGGGCTTGACGGTAGTTGGCGGCCTGGTGGCTTCGGTAGTTACGTACTCACTGGATCTGGAATTTGTGGTAGGGGAGGCAACTCTTTCTGTACAGAGTTACCTGGACACGATGATGCCGAAGCTGATTCCGCTGGTAATTGTCCTGTTCTCTTACTGGCTGCTGGGCAAAAAGAAAATGAATTCTACTAAATTGATTTTTGTTCTTTTGGCTCTCGGAATGGTTCTGGGAAATCTTAGCCGGATTTTTGGCGTATGATGAAAAGAAGGAGAGAGAAAATATGGCAATCGTTCATGTGAGAATCGACGAAAGGCTGATCCATGGTCAGGTGGCTATGGTCTGGACGAATACAGTAGGAGCTTCGAGGATTATCGTTGCTAACGACGAGGCCGTCAAAGATGATATGATAATTGCAGCCTTGAAAATATCGAAGCCAGCAGGGGTAAAGCTGTCTATTTTATCGAGAAATAAGGCGGTAGAAAAAATCGGCAACGGAGCATATGATGATGACCGTGTTTTCCTGATTTTCCAGAATATCAAAGATGCCGCTTACTGCGTGGAAAAAGGACTGAAGCTGTCCCATATTAACGTGGGAAATGTATCTCAGAAACACGGTGGGGTACCGATTAAAAAGTCGGTTGCTCTGACACAGGAGGATATTGAACTGATCAATGGAATGCTGCAAAAGGGAATACGGATTACAGCACAGATGCTTCCTACGGAATCGGATCAGAGTATCGCCGAGTATATAAAAGCTGCTGCGAAAGAGTAAGGAACAGACAGGAAGGAATATAATTATGAGAACAGAATATATTACCACGGAATCCAATAATCAATCTTCTAAAGGGATTGATGAACTGAGTTCCCAGGAAATCTGCAGAATTATCAACGAAGAAGATAAGAAAGTACCGGAGGCCATTGAAAAAGAAATTCCTCACATTGCTCAGGCCATTGATGCTCTGGCGGAGACGTACCAGAACGGCGGCAGAATCGTTACAATAGGTGCGGGTTCCTCCGGTCGTTACGGGGTAATTGATGGCGTAGAGCTGATCCCCACTTTTAATGCTGATCCGGATCGGATCGTGGGAATCGTATGCGGAGGGAAAGAGGCAATGTTCCGCTCCATTGAAGGTGCGGAAGACAGAGAGGAGCTGGCTGTAGAAGATCTGAAGGCTATTAATTTTGGAAAAAAGGATATCCTGATCGGTTCTGCCGCCAGCGGCAATACTCCTTATACGACGGCAGCTCTTGCCTATGCGGCTTCCCTGGGAGCCAGGACTGTTGCCATCTGCTGCAACAAAGACAGCCGTATGAGCCAGGTGGCGGAGATCTGCATCGCCCCGGTAGCCGGTCCAGAAGTAATCAGCGGTTCTACCCGGATGAAGGGCGGTACCATAGAAAAAATGGTTATGAACATGCTTTCTACAGGGGCTATGATACGGTCCGGCCGGGTGTTTGACAATTATATGGTATATGTTCAGCCAAGAAACAAGAAACTGGTAGAGCGGATGAAAAATATGTTGAAGGATATCCTTAGAATCACAGATGAGGAGACCGACCGACTTTATGAAGAATCCGGAGCCAGCGTAGCCACTGCGATTGTGATGTACAAAAAACAGGTGGGAAGAGAAGAAGCGCTGAAGCTGCTGGATGAGGCGAAAGGGAATGTGCGGAGCGCGATCGGGTAAAAGCGGGGCTTCATTTTCATATTGACGAAAAAGGGGTGGGATAGGATGGGGAAGTTTGTAAGATTTTCTAAATTCTATTGACATATCCAAATAAAATATGATAATATTAACCATATTGAGAATATATGGCCTTAGAGATGACAGAGCAGGGTGTGTGATGCTGTATGTGCAGTCACCCCTGCTTTTTCTGTGCTGTCTGAGAAAAAATTAACAATCTGCCTTTGAGGCCGGCAGGAGGAGAAGGAATATGGGAAAATATGTTATTGCGCTGGATCAGGGGACTACCAGTTCGCGGTGTATCTTGTTTGATGAACAGGGGACTATCTGCAGCGTAGCCCAGAAAGAATTTACGCAGATTTATCCTCAGCCCGGGTGGGTGGAACACAATCCGATGGAAATCTGGTCCTCCCAGCTGTCCGTCACAATGGAGGCCATGGGAAAGATCGGCGCCCATTACAGCGATATCGCGGCGATTGGCATTACCAATCAGAGGGAGACGACTATTATCTGGGATAAAGACACAGGGGAACCGGTCTACAACGCCATTGTCTGGCAGTGCCGCCGGACCGCTGACCGGATCGAACAGCTAAAGGCAGACGGACTGGAAAAAATGATCGTGGAGAAGACGGGCCTGATCCCGGACGCTTACTTTTCCGGGAGCAAGATCGAGTGGATCCTGGACCATGTAGAGGGGGCCAGGGAGAGAGCCGAGCGGGGGGATCTGCTGTTCGGGACGGTGGACACCTGGCTGATCTGGAACCTGACAAAGGGCTGCATCCATGTGACCGACTACACCAACGCGGCCAGAACCATGCTGTTTGACATCCACAAAAAGGCGTGGGACGATGAGATCCTGGAGTATTTCAATATTCCTAAATGTATGCTGCCTGACGTAAAGCCGTCAAGCTGTATATATGGATATACATCCTCCGACGTTATGGGCGGAAAGATTCCCATTGCAGGGGCAGCAGGAGACCAGCAGGCGGCTCTGTTCGGCCAGTGCTGTTTTGAGCCGGGAGAGGTGAAAAATACATATGGAACGGGCTGCTTCCTGCTGATGAACACAGGAGATAAAGCGGTGAAATCAACCAGCGGGCTGTTGACGACCATAGCTGCCAGCGACCGCCAGCAGACTCAGTATGCGCTGGAGGGAAGCGTGTTTGTGGCAGGGGCGGCTGTCCAGTGGCTGAGAGATGAGATGCGTATGGTGCGAACGGCTGCCCAGACAGAAGAGTACTGTACGGCAGTGGAGAATACCGGAGGCGTCTATGTGGTGCCGGCCTTTGCAGGTTTAGGGGCGCCTTACTGGGATCAGTACGCCAGAGGGACGATCGTGGGTGTGACCAGAGGAACCAGCAAAGAACAGTTCATCCGTGCTACAATAGAGTCTATGGCTTACCAGGTGTCAGATCTGATCGAAGCAATGGAGCAGGATTCAGGAATTGCGCTGAAAGAATTAAAAGTGGACGGGGGTGCCTGTGCCAATAACTTTCTCATGCAGTTCCAGGCAGATATTTTAAATGCAAGAATTGTCCGTCCGGAATGTATTGAGACGACAGCTCTCGGTGCGGCTTACCTGGCAGGCCTGGCAGTGGGGTATTGGAAGAGTAAGGATGAGATTCGCAAGAACTGGAAAGCCTCCAGGGCATTTGAGGGGGCTATGGAAGAAAATTACCGAAAAAGTCTTATCAAAGGCTGGAAACGGGCGGTAAAATGCGCCTTGTGCTGGTCGGAGGAAGACTAGTTTGATAGGCAGGAAGGCAGTGATGATATGGAATTAGATATTATCGGACTGGCGGATAGTCGGGACATTCTTGTTCAGGCAGAGTTACTGCTTCGCATTGCTATAGCGTGCGCGCTGGGGCTGATGATAGGGCATGAAAGAAAGAACCGAAATAAATCGGCGGGGATACGTACCCATGCGATCGTTGCGATGGGATCTGCTTTAATTATGATTGTGTCGAAGTATGGATTTGCAGATATCCCGGATTACGATGCTTCACGAGTTGCTGCCCAGATTGTCAGCGGGGTCGGCTTCTTAGGAACAGGCGTAATTTTTGTGCGGAATAATCTGGTGAATGGTCTGACGACTGCGGCAGGAATTTGGGCCACAGCAGGGATTGGCATGGCGATCGGCGCAGGACTATACGTAATCAGTATTGCGTCAGCTATTATGATGATCATAACGCAGGAGATTATGCACAGGATTTCGTTTTTTGCCCAGGTCGCCTCCTGTGGAAATATCCGTCTTACTCTCGCCCAGAGAGAAGGGGCGATCAAAAATATGGAAGACTTTTTGGAAAGCCTTAAAATCGATATTGCCGCAGTAAAGATCCACAAGAACAAAAAAGATGAGATTAAGATTGAATTTGAAGTGGTTTATCCTCCAGGCTTTGACAAGGCATGGCTGTTTTCACGACTGGCGGAGGACGAGAATGTTATGACGATTATGGAATAAAGGTTTGGATGGAGAATAAAATCCAAACCGACAGGAAAACTGAAAATCTTGACAATCCAGGGCGGATTATGTTAGCATTAGATTAATCAAATACGAAACCTTTTGAGACGACAGAGTAAGGTGAATAAAGCGGCCCTGAGCAGCTATTATTTGCCTTACTTTTTTCTTACTAAGAAAGTCCTATCAGGCGGCTGAAAGAACGCAGGCCAGCTTGGACAGATACACAGACGTCAGGCGAAAGGATGGATACGTATAATGGAGGAGAGAAAATGAAGGAAAAAAATTTCGATGTGGTGGTTATCGGTGGCGGTGTGACCGGTTGCGCGATTGCCAGAGAGCTTTCCCGTTACAATCTAAATACCTGCGTGGTAGAACGGGAAGAGGACGTTTGTTCCGGCACATCTAAAGCCAACAGCGCTATTGTCCATGCCGGACATGATGCGGTTCCGGGTTCCTTAAAGGCAAAATTCAACGTAGAAGGAAACCGGATGATGGAGGACCTTGCTGAGGAGCTGGATTTTGAATTTAAGAGAAATGGTTCCCTTGTCCTGTGTTTTGCGGAGGAGGACAGGCCGGCTCTGGAAGAGCTGTATCAGAAGGGAATTAAGAACGGCGTGCCGGATCTGAAGATTATTACCGGGGATGAAGTCCGTGCAATGGAACCCAATGTAAGCGAGCAGGTGGTTGCGGCTCTGTATGCACCTACCGGCGGAATTGTCTGCCCCTTTGGACTGACCATCGCTCTGGCAGAGAATGCCTGCGATAACGGCGTAGAATTTATCTTTAATACTGAAATAAAAGAGATCAGAAAGGCAGAATCCGGCTACGAGCTTGAAGCTGATGAGATGCTTCTGAAGGCATCGTATGTGGTGAATGCTGCTGGCGTATATGCCGATGTACTCCACAATATGGTCAGCGAGAAGAAACTGCACATCACTCCTAGAAAAGGGGATTACTGCCTTTTGGACAAAGAAGCCGGAAACCACGTATCACATACGATTTTCCAGCTTCCAGGCAAACTGGGAAAAGGTATCCTGGTGACACCCACGATTCATGGGAACCTTTTGACCGGGCCGACGGCCAAGGACATTGAAGACAAAGAAGCTACGGCAACGACGGCACAGGAATTAGCAGAGATCACCCAAAAGGCCAGCGTCAGCGTAAATAATATTCCGTTTCGTCTGGTAATCACCTCTTTCTGCGGTCTGCGCGCCCATGAGGATGGAGATGATTTTGTAATCGGCGAAGCGGATGACGCGCCGGGATTTTTTGATGCTGCGGGCATTGAATCTCCGGGTCTTACCAGTGCCCCTGCGATCGGTGCTTATGTAGCAAATCTGATTGCGGAGAAGGCGGGAGCTGAAAAGAAAGAAAACTGGAACGGGAAACGGAAAGGTTTCATCCGTCCGGAGAAGATGACCAGAGAAGAGCGGGCGGCCCTGATTAAAGAACGGCCGGAATACGGAACGATTATCTGCCGCTGCGAAGGTGTCAGCGAAGGCGAGATTATGGATGCTATTAACCGAACTTTAGGAGCCGTTTCTCTGGACGGCATCAAGCGCCGGGTACGTCAGGGAATGGGGCGCTGCCAGGCCGGCTTCTGTACGCCAAGGACTATGGAGATCCTGGCCAGAGAACGGAACATGAAGATGGAAGATATCTGTAAGAACGCACCCGGTTCGAATATGTTGACCGGTCAGAAATAGGAGGGGCAGCGAAATGAGAAACCATGATATTGTAATTATTGGCGGTGGCCCTGCGGGGCTGGCGGCTGCAGTAGCGGCTAGAAAAGCCGGTATTCAGGATATTTTAATTCTTGAAAGGGATGGCTGTCTGGGCGGCATTTTGAATCAGTGTATCCACAATGGTTTTGGACTTCACACCTTTAAAGAGGAGCTGACCGGACCGGAATATGCTGCCCGCTATATTCAACTGGTGGAAGAAGAAAAGATTCCGTATAAGCTGAATACGATGGTTATTGATATTAACCAAGAAAAAGAGATTACAGCCATTAACCGGGAGGACGGCCTGACTGTTATTAAGGCAAAAGCGATTATTTTGGCTATGGGCTGTCGTGAGCGCCCCAGGGGAGCCTTAAACATTCCCGGTTACCGTCCGGCAGGAATCTATTCCGCAGGGACGGCCCAGCGTCTGATGAATATCGAAGGCTACAGCGTAGGAAAAGAAGTTGTTATATTAGGTTCAGGAGACATCGGTCTGATCATGGCCAGAAGAATGACCCTGGAGGGAGCTAAAGTAAAGGTAGTGGCGGAGCTGATGCCTTATTCCGGAGGGTTAAAGAGAAACATAGTTCAGTGCCTGGACGATTATGGAATCCCTCTGAAGCTCAGCCATACAGTAGTGAATATTGAGGGAAAAGAGCGGGTGACGGGGATTACTCTGGCCGAAGTGGGCCCTGATCGCAAGCCCATTCCTGGAACAGAGGAGCATTATAGCTGCGATACTCTGCTGCTTTCGGTAGGACTGATTCCGGAAAATGAGCTGACAAAGAGTATCGGGATCTCTATGAGCAGAGTGACCTCCGGGCCGGAAGTCAATGATCAGCTTGAGACCAGCGCAGAGGGCGTCTTTGCCTGCGGAAATGTTCTCCATGTCCACGACTTGGTGGATTACGTTTCAGAAGAAGCTTCTCTGGCCGGAACCAATGCGGCGGCTTACGTAAAGGCAGGGGAAAAGAGAGAAGGCCATGTGGTAACGCTCAAAGCAGAAAACGGCGTTCGTTATACGGTTCCTCAGACCCTGGATGTGAATAATATGCAGGATAAAGTCACTGTCCGTTTCAGAGTGGCAGACGTCTATAAAGACCGGTATATTACGGTGTATTATGACGGCGTTCAAGTGTCCAAAAGAAAGAAAAAAGTCCTTGCTCCCGGAGAGATGGAGCAGGTTGTTTTAAAGAAGGACAGCTTCGACGGTTATCCGGAGCTGAAAAACATTGTGATCTGTACGGAGGTGGAATAAAATGGAGGTTAGAGAATTAATCTGTATCGGCTGTCCTCTTGGCTGTCCTCTTACGGTCAAAATGGATGGGGAGAACATAGAAGTAAGCGGAAATACCTGTAAAAGAGGGGACGATTACGCAAGAAAAGAAGTTTTAAGTCCTACCCGAATCGTAACGTCCACTGTCCACGTGACAGGCGGAGCTATTGAGATGGTATCCGTAAAGACAAAAACGGATATTCCCAAAGATAAGATTTTTGCGATTATGGATGAGATACGCAGAACAACCGTAAACGCGCCTGTATCCATTGGAGATGTTATTATCGAAAACTGTGCCGGAACCGGTGTTCCGGTAATTGCCACGAAAGATGTAGCAAAGGTGTAGCTCAAACAAAAGTCAAGCGACAGCAGGAGGTAAAGAGTGGAAGCGACCAAAAAGGCCCTATTGGAAGATACAGAACTATTTGTGCTTGATATGGACGGGACCTTTTTCATGGGACAGACTGTAATAGACGGGGCATTGGACTTTATTGAAGCAGTCTTGAAAAAAGGTAAGAAATTTTTGTTTTTTACTAATAATTCTTCAAAGGCCCCGGAGGACTATATCAAAAAACTTACCGATGCAGGGTGCCCGATCGGCAGGGATCAGATTATGACTTCCGGGGATGTAGCAATTCGATATCTGCACAGGAATTATGAAGGGGCGTCAGTCTACCTGGCAGGGACGCCTCAGTTGGAGAAAAGCATGAAAGAGGCGGGAATCCGCCTGACTGATGCTTCTCCGGATATTGTCCTGGTGGGTTTCGATATGACTTTGACCTACGAGAAATTAGAAAGATGTTGTACTTTTATTAGGAGCGGAGCGTTATTTTTAGCTACCCATCCGGATATCAACTGCCCGATAAAAGAAGGATTTATTCCTGATTGCGGTGCTATCTGCGCCGCCATCAGCCTTTCGACGGAAAAAAGACCTAAATATTTGGGGAAGCCTTACCGTGAGACGGTAGAGATGATTTTTGACAAAACAGAAGTCCCCATCCAAAAGACAGCTTTTGTAGGAGACCGCCTATATACAGATATTGCGACAGGGGTAAATCACGGGGGGAGAGGTTTTCTGGTTCTGACTGGAGAAGCCACCCTGGAGGACGTGGCCGTTTCAGAGATAAAGCCCACAGCGATATTTGAATCCCTGGGCGAAATGGCGCAGTATTTCCGGAAAATGTGAAAGCTTCTGTTTATTCGTAGGCATATTCAATAAAAGAGATCAGAGCATCCCGATGAGGCGTGTAGGATAGAGCCAGCAGATAGAAAGATTCTGCATGATCGTAGACCGGATCCTGAAGGAAACGGGAGCGGCAGAGGTTCAATCCGCACGCCTTTTCTGTTCCGGTGCCATCGGTACAATAGTAAAAATCTTCCCTTAAATACTCCCTCAGATCATCCGGAAGAACCTCCTCCAGATCCAGGAGAGGAAAAGACTGAGCGTAATACTTGGCCAGATCCTCGGGGGCCACCAAAAAATCCAGTTCCCTGGCAGCAACATAAGCGACCAGTTTGCTCTGGCTTGCCGCGTGGTACTCGCTCCCCGAATCCAAATCGATGAAAAGAGAATCCTCAAAAGCAATCCGATGTCCCGGTTCTACATTCTGATATTCAGAAAAATCTTCTATCAGTTTCTCGGCAGGGAAAAGATTCTGCCGGTCGTTGATAAAAAATCCCTGAAGATCGATAGTCTGCCGGCTCTCAGAAATCGCATCTGCAATATAAAAAAGCAAAAGCAGGAGAACCAGAAAAAGGAAAAAAGACCATCGGTAATAATCCATAAAAAAGCGGATCTTCTGGCGAAACGTCAAAGCCTTCAGCGTTTCCCGATCCCGCTTGAAATTTTCGGCAATCCGGTGGTTCAGCTTCATAAAAAAACCTCCAGTAAACAAAAACTAAACTATCATCTCCCTGCCAAAGCAAAGAATTCTATCTCATTGTAGCATAAAACCCCAAAAAATGATATACTGCACGTAAGCATAAAGCCATGCGTTTTTGAATAGGAGCCCCGGCTTGTGCTTGCACAAAAGCTGTGACCGAAACGCCGAAGGCGAAGAGGTGCAGGGCGAGGAAGGGAAGGCGAATAAAATGGATGTGAATGGAATCTTTAATCCTCAGAACCGTTTCTGGTCTTTTATGGAAAAAGTTATGAATCTCTGTGCGATCAGCTTTCTGTGGCTGCTGTTTTCTCTGCCGATTGTTACGGCAGGAGCTTCCACTGTGGCTCTGTTTCAGTACACGTTAAAGCTGACCAGAGATGAAGAAGGATATATCTGGAGGACATTTATCAGGGGATTTAGGAGAAATTTTTTTCAGGCGACAGCACTGTGGATTGGAATGGTAGCGGTTGGGGCATTTCTGGTTTTTGACTTGTATTGCTGCCAATTTATGCCGGTTCCAGCAGCGGTGAAATGGGTGGTCAGAGTTCTTTTGGTCAGTCTCATTTTTGTATATTTATTGACAGCTCTGTACATCCTTCCTTTAGTGGCCTTTTTTCACACGACGCTGAAAAAGGCTGTTGTCCACAGCTTCATTATGGCAATGGGAAATTTGTATGTTTCTGTTACGATTCTGGTCGTATATGGAATTGCAGGCGTGGTTACGTATTTTATTCCGATGCTCTTTATGGTGTGGTTTGCGCTGGCGAGCTATGTGGCATCCCATCTGTTTGGTTCGGTCTTTCGGAGGTATGTGGATAATGACGAAGAAAAAGTGGATGAAGAAGAGGAGTATTGTGAAAAAATAGACGATAATGTGAAAAATAAAACATAATATGCAAAAAACAGGAAAAAATCAAGTAAAAAATGTGTAAAATTCACAAAAATGTCTTGCCAGACAAATAAGTTTATGCTATCATAGAGACATGTTAGTTTGCTATATAAATATGGTCTGCTGGAGAGAGAATGAGATAAGGCAAAGAGGATATGGTATTCACTATATACCATAGTGTAGTACATATTGTTTGTGCACTCGCTCTCTTTTTTCATGCAAAATTTCAGAAAATAATATGGAACTGAGAGACCATACAATTTAAGAAAAGAAGGGAGAATGGATTATGAGGAGAAAACTGGCTTTGGCTCTGGCGGCAGCGATGACTGTAGGAGCAATCACCGGATGCAGCGGAGGAGGCTCCACAGGCAAATCGGCTGTAGGTGGCGGAGAAACGACCGCTGCGGCAGAGGGAGCAGAAGAAGGCGC